>SLFB01000199.1 GCA_007124475.1 Vibrio sp.
CGCAATGGCAACACCGCCACCACAGCCTTCGAAGACGGGATCATAGCCCGCAAGCATCGAGCCACAGCAATAGAGATTATTAATCACTTCAGCTTGACGACTCGGATGCAAGGAAGCAGTAGTGGTGACGCCAAAGCCCATAAAAGGATGAGGATGCTGAGCAAAAAAATCGTGGTTACGCCATTGTTTCCGATCCTGAATACAGCTCATATCCAGCTCAAAGACAGGCTCTCTGATCCCTTGATGGCTAGCGGCTAAGCCTTGACTGAAATAACTACCTGTTGCCATGACAAAATGATCAGCGTAAAGCGGCATATCCGTTAGGTTTTTGGTGTATATCGCGTTCAAGCGCTGATGGCTAAATTCGCCTTTGCAGACTTTATCGCCTTTTAAATGAACACCACCAAGGGATAAGAAGGTTCGGTTCAGCGACTCTTCGATTCTTATTCCCATCAATGACGGCGGCATGGTCGGCACTTCGTGCAAGGTTAAACCCGTCGTGGAGTGCAATTTGTTGAGTAACTGTAGCCCATCACCGTTGCCCATAATCGCGGGTAGAATGACTAAATCATCACCGCTAGCTGCTTGCGTTAATTGATCACAAAATGCCTGCCATGCTGTGGGCGTTTTAAGTAGCCTTGCAATATCAATCGAGCGTAGCTCATGGGGATTATGGCGCAGCTCAGTGAAGCCAGGAATCGAGATTGAGACAATCGTGCTGGGGATGGTTGAGAACTCCGGTAAATAACCTAAGTTATCTTGTAGCATCGGTGGCTGAAAGTCTCGGTAACCTTCGATGGACACCAGCACAAGCCGTTTAAAATCGCATGACTTTTTATGTTGATAGACATAAGGTTGTGATAGCCAAGTCGCTTTCAAAGTTCCCAGAGGAGTAATGCGCCAATGATTGCTGTCATCCATTTGCTGCTTTAATGGCAGACCATGTTGTTGAAGCGTGGCTTGAAACCAAGACAGGGCTTGGCGGCACGTTGAGGCGCCGACTTTACTATAAGGATGATTCGGCTCTTGTTCACTCAGTTGTGTGATCCCTTGAAAAGGATAATCAACCAGTTGTCCGCTAGGTAACTTAGCCAGGACATCAATGGAACCGGATGAAAAGTGCAGCGCACTTTGTCCTTGGCTGATCAAGGCGGTCTTTAACCCAGCTTGCAAGCAGCGGATCCCAGCACTATAACCTGCAATGCCAGCCCCAATAATGATCACATCATATTTCATCCTAGCGTCTCCTCTTGATTAGGTTGCGTTGCAGAGGGAGGGAGATCGCTCGCACCCAATAGTCCTTCATAAATCCAATAACTGAATTCTGCTTCGCGCAGTGCGTCTCCCCAGAAAATGGGTTTAATACCTTTCCAGCGTTCTTCTAAAAACTCGACTAATAGTTGGCTTGATTGTTGGCCGGAGACGCCTGCATAGTCTTGAAATAAACTGGCAGCTCGGTAACTGCATAATTCCCCTTGGCATGGCCCCATACCCAGGCGTGTACGGCGACGCAGATCAACGAGATTATTAACATCTAACTGTTTAATGGCGTACTCAATCTCACCCGCGGTGACCATTTCACATTCACAAATGATGGCTTGGCTTTTGCTATCCGCCGACAAAAACTGTTCAGCTCGCTCACCGTGACGATAAAGCGCCGATGCATAAACAGGCTTAGCTAGGCTAGCAGTTTTTTTGATGGTTTTTTCGGCTTGGTTGGAGCCGGGAAGAGGGCGAGTATGAGTGGTGCAGGCAGCGGTATTGCCTAATTTTTTGGCAACCATATCGGTCGCCCATTCAGCCATTAAGCGATAAGTCATTAATTTACCGCCAGTAATGGTGGTTAAGCCTTGCAAGCCATCGCGCTCTTGGTGATCTAATAACACAATCCCGCGGCTGATATTGCGGCCACTGCCATCATCATCCACCGCCACTAACGGTCTTACTCCTGCGTAAGCACGTAATACTCGAGTATTGGCCATGATGGGAGCTAATTTTGCCCCTTCAGACAGCAAAATATCCACCTCTTGCTCGCTGACGTGTAAGTTGTCAATCTGATCGTAGTCGATGTGCTCTGAAGTGGTACCAATCAAAGAAATGGTATCTCCGGGCACTAAAATGTCGGCATCTGAGGGTTTTCGGCAGCGATTGATCACTAGGTTATTGATGCGATAATCGAGGATGAGCAGTGAGCCTTTGGCTGGGAACATTTTGATATTGAGATCAGCATACTCACAGATATTTTGTCCCCAGATCCCAGCGGCATTGATCACTTGTTTGGCAAAAATATCAAATTGATGCTGAGTACCAAGTTGCTGGCAGTGGACACCGAGCACAGTATCACCTTGACGAATAAGGCCTGTAACGACAGTGCGGTTAAGGATTTGCGCGCCATGCTCTTTGGCATCAAGCACATTAGCCGCACATAACCGAAAGGGGTCTAAAGTGCCATCAGGAACTTGCACCGCGCCAATTAAAGCTGGGTTGACATTCGGTTCAAGGCGCAGCGCTTCTTTTGCAGTGAGTCGTTTGGTGGCAATGCCTGCTGATTGGCAAGCGGTGATAAAGGTATCTTGAAACGCGATATCATCTTCGGGCAGTGTGATGAATAGGCCTTCCGTTGCTTCTACACAATGTTTAGCAATGTGTTTTAAAATCAGGTTTTCCTGAATACATTCTTTGGCGGATTCATGATCAGTGACGGCGTAACGAGCGCCAGAATGAAGTAGACCGTGGTTTCTTCCGGTTGTACCAGAGGCGATATCGTCTTTTTCAATTAAAATGCATTCAATACCACGTAAAGCGCAATCGCGCATAATGCCTGTACCTGTCGCGCCACCCCCGATGATGACGACATCGGTTTCTTTTGTCTGTTTCGTTAGCATGGCCGCCTCTTTCGCTACTTACAATAAACTTACCTTTAGTATGCCTTTTTTAAACAAAAATATTCGATATCCTGCTCACAAAAGCTCGAACGAAAGTTTTTCTGTTTATGAACGGTTAAATGCGGCATGTGGCTTGTTTATCTTGCAAGCTTAGGCGGCGAGTAACAGGAATTAAACGAGGTGTAAATGTACACACAAGTGTTCACATTGATGTTACCTATGTTCAAGCGATTAACATTGAGTAACAACTGTGTTAGCTATTTACAACGAGTGGGGTAAGACTTAAACCCAATAAATGCTTTTCTTTTTCTGGAGTATAGATGCGAGGCTTTTAGCTAAACATGCTGATTTTTATCTTTAATCTGGTTTATCTGTCGGCTTTTGTTCTAACTATCGCATATGTGAGCTATTTCAAAGGCAAGTAGGTATCTTTTCTTAGTTGGATAAATAATAACTTTATATGGATAGATAAGCGGAAAGCAGTTTGCTGCACTTATGTGTCCCATTGGATCAAAATTAC
>SLFB01000285.1 GCA_007124475.1 Vibrio sp.
CTAAAAAGCCGATTTTTCCACCTAAAGCGATTAAGGTAACAATGGCGAATGTCATTAGTCCTAACCCGCCACATTGGATCAATAATGCTATTACCACCTGGCCAAACTTCGTGAACTGAGTCCCCGTATCCACCACCACTAACCCAGTCACCGTGATGGCTGATGTGGCGGTAAATAAACTTTCAATCCAAGAGATGGGTTCGTGTGTTGCTATTGGCAATTTTAATAACATCGCCCCGACGAGAATTAACAACAAAAAGCTACCACTTAAAATCAGCGGCGGCGCGCCCACTAACTTTTTACCCGCTTTAGGTTTACGCTCAATCGGCGTGATGGATGGATGCCATAAAACCATGTCACACCAACCTTGGAGCAAGATATTTTAGCTCAGCACGGGTACCACAGAGCAAAATGATGTCCTTCTCTTGCAATACAAAATCGTGTTCGAGCGAGTTGATGATTTCTTGGCCCCGTTTAATCAATACCGTTTGTACGCTGCCTTTAGCATCACCCAGTACTTGACCAATCGATGAGTCATGTAATGATGCTCGAATATTCACTTCCACGACGTACAAACCATGGCCTAATGAAAGGTAATCATTAACCATAGGATAATTCAAAGCCTGTGCAACACGCACTCCCATTTCCTCTTCAGGATGGATAATACGCTGCACCCCCAGTTTAGAGACAATGGTATGGTGAGCTTTAGTACTGGCTTTGACCCAAATCTCTTTCACTCCCAGATTTTTCAACGCTAAAGTGCACAGTAAGCTCGACTGCATATCTTCACCAATCGCCACTAAGACCGCTTCACTATTACCCAAATCCAACTCACGTAACGCATTTTCATCGGTGGAATCACAAATAATCGCTTGAGTAAGATCTTCTACGTATTTTTCGACAATTTTGGGGTCGCGATCAATCCCAGTGACAGTATGCCCAAGATGAACGAGTTCTAGACTAGCAGCAATGCCAAAACGCCCGAGTCCAATAACGGTAAAATGAGCCATGACGGTTCCTTTATTATGTGTTGAAATATCGATAATTACGTCGCTGTGGCGTAAACACCACTTGGTGGTTAATCCTGTAATTATCAGGTTTACTGATTAACTTTTTCTCTAATAATGTGGATAAGTGATTAGTGATAAGATCACTCTGCACAGACCAAACGATAGCCGATTCCAGACTCCGTTTTTATTATCTGCTGCTCATCAGCACTATCATTGAATTTTTTGCGTAACTGACTGACTAACACTCGCAGATAGTGCGTATCTTCTGTATGGCTGGCTCCCCAAATCTCGCGCAGTAAATCGGTCTGTTTCACCAATTGCCCCGGAGTGCTCATCAGCATTTCAATAAAGGCAAATTCCTTTTTGGTCAGCTCAATTTCTGTGCTTGATAGCCAACACTGATGAGTGTCCTTTTGTAATTTCAGCGCCCCAAAAAGAAGGGTATTTGGGCATTCAGCGTCTGAAACTAAATCTCTTACCAACACCTTAACTCGGACAATGAGCTCACGAACACCAAAAGGCTTACTCAGATAATCATTAGCACCGGCTTCAAGTAAACGGATTTTCTCTTCTTCTTGATCTCGTGCGGTTAATATCAGGACTGGTGTTTTACTCATGGTACGAATATGAGTCAAAAAGCCAATGCCATCGCCATCTGGCAACCCCAAATCAAGCACCACGACATGAGGCTGAAAACGAACAAAGGTTTCTCTTGCCATTGCGATAGAGTCTGCCCCCATGTAATCAAATCCTTCTGCCGCTAACGAAATACGCATAAAGGTTTGAATTTGCGGCTCGTCATCGACTACCAGTATTTTATAATTCACGATCCTCTCCTTGCTCACCGAATGGTAGCGAAATACGTATCAAACATCCCTGCTCAACATCGACAGATTCAATACTCCCCTGGTGGGCGCAGATCAGACCTTTAGCAACACTCAAGCCTAGCCCAGAGCCCGAGTCAGCGTTGTTATTGGTTGAGCCTGAATAAAAAAGCTCAAATACCTTTACCGCCTCATCCGAGGTAAGTTTTTGACCTTGGTTATAGATGTCAACGACGACATTTTGCTTAGCTTGATACACGGTCACTGTCACCGCTGTATGATGAGGTGAATAACGCAGCGCATTATCCAATACGTTCAACAAGGCTTGTTCAATCAAAGTTCGACTAACAGAGATAGGCCGTATAACCCCATTGACCTGAATATCGACTTGCTGCACCGAGCAAGATAGACGCTCAACAACCGTTTTCAAAATATGCACAACAGATTCTGGTTGTTTTTGGATACGCACCACGCCGTGTTGCAACTTCGTTGCTTGCAAAAGATTCTCGATATACTGGTGCAAACGATGGCTTTCTTTTATCGCACTATCCAACAGCTCATTCTTTTCCGCTTCTTTAAGTTGCTGTTGGTATTCTTGAAACGTAGTCAAATTGCCAATCACGCCTGCCAATGGTGTTCTTAGATCATGAGAAACAGAGAGCAAAATTTGGTGACGTAACTGAACTTGTTCGAGTGCACTTTGCGAACGACGATAACGCGCAGCAAGCTGACTGGTTGTAAACGCCACCACCACAAAAACCAGCAGGTTAATGATGTCATCCCAATGAAACATCTGTAGCGAATAACGAGGTGTGGTAAAGAAAAAATTAAAACTCAATGCCTCGATAATCGCAGCCGCATAGGCTATCTGAGAGTGACATTGCAGGGCAATCACCACGATCGACAACTGCAATATCAGTAATACTGCGATAGTTGAACCTAACCAATGATCAAGCACTAAAGAAACGAATAGCGCACTGAAAAAAACCAACGTAGAGAGTAAGTAGCGATTGTTAAACCAACGGATAACCATAAAAAGTGCAACACGATGCAAAACATGTTGCTCACTCTATCAGATGCCGAAAAAGGCTTCGCGTAAAAAAAGCGTAAAAAATTTATAAGGTTATTTTTAATCACTCATCAGTTGATCCTGAGAGAGCATTTATATCCAAGCAATTTGGAGTGGGATAAGTATCATTGGTAAAAAAGGAGCGATTTAAAATCACTCCTTATCTTTTTTAGGCATCCACTGTTATAAAAATCAACATTGACTCATCACAGCTCAATTTGTCTATTCACACCCGACTCTGTGGCGAAATCATCATCATGACTGACGAGAATAAATCCGCCACGATAATCATATAAAGCTTGAGCTAGGATGATTTTAGAATCCAAATCGAGATGGTTATCTGGTTCATCAAGTAGCAATAATGGCTGCTGCGGTTGATGACTGGCAATCAACATGGGTGACTTCTCACCGCCTTATCAGGCGATGCTTCTTATTTCGTTAGCCGTTGCTCGATAGTATCGAGACTTACGCAGCTTCCATAAGCAGAGACGATTGTCCA
>SLFB01000303.1 GCA_007124475.1 Vibrio sp.
AGTTGCAGGTAGGCGGCAAGAGAGTGACAAATTTGTCTGGAACAAATTTGAACAGCCGTAGGCTGGCCTGTGGTGAGAGCCACGGATGGCTCTCATACTCCCCATGAGCATAGATAGACTCTATGATTGGGGCGAACGAACGTAGCCAACACCCCAACCGTTTAAAAAAGGAGGAAGAAAAAGATAACACCGATTAGTATTACTTTGCAGTCAGAGCATCACGGCGCAATTTAATTATCGTCAATAACATAGCACAAAGTGCCAAAATACTCATTCCTATATAAACTACACTAAATCCTTGAGCCAGCACATGGCTCGCCACTTGCGCCTGTTCCGCGCCATGTTCACTCACTGTCACGTCCTGAGGAACTCGTAGATAGAATAACGCCGAGCAAAATGCAACACCTAGCGCCCCACCTAACTCACGACCAAAGTTAAATAGCGACATACCAATACCACGGTCACGAGCAGGTAATACACTTTGCACCACCACACTAAGTGCGGGCAAGGTTAAACCAAGGCCAATTCCTGCAAAACCGAGCGCGAAATTAACCCAAATATCATAGTGAATTTGCCATAGCGCTACCATTGCCAATGCAAAACCTAACGCTACCAGCAATTTATAACGAGCAAACTTAGCCACTAACTTACCACCCACATAAGCCCCCGCCGTAATACAAAACATAAATATCACCATGACTAGCCCACTTTGCGAGGGAGAAAGGCCTTTCTGCCATTGTAATTGCAGGGGTAAATAGACCAATAGCGCAAACATCAGCATTTGTGATCCCATGATTAACCCAATAGCGGTTAAATAGTTAGGCAATCGAGCTAAACGGGCTGGCAAAATCGGATCGCTTACTCGTTTCTCTACCAATACTAAGGTGACTAAGCTCGCGAGTAAAATAAAGGCCCCCCAACCATTAGGAATCAATGAATGGGAAGAAAGTAATAGCAATAGCATCGTGGTTGCGACCATTAATAAACCGGCCCCAAGCCAATCAAAACGGCTATTGCGGCGTTTATTTAAATGGCTCAGGTGACGATTAACCATCCACAAAGCCACTAAACCTAACGGTAAATTAATCCCAAAAACCCAGCGCCACGTTAAATGGTCGGCAAAATAACCACCCAATAATGGCCCTGCAATACTCGATACCGCATACACGGCAGAAATATAACCTTGATACTTACCTACTTCACGGGCAGGAATCGAATCCGCAATCACGGTAAAGGCTAGCGCAATCAAGCCACCACCACCAATACCTTGAATAACACGAGCACCGATCAAAGTCGGTAAATCAACGGCAAAAGTGCACAATGCTGAGCCAAGCATGAAAATAGCAATACTGATATTGAGCATGCGCACACGGCCAAACAAATCGCTTAACTTACCATAAACAGGTAGCACTGCTGTCGCGGCCAATAAATAAGCAGTAATCACCCAAGTAAGCGCCTTTCCAGCCGATAGCTCCTGGCCAATCAAAGCTAAGGGTGTGGTGACAATACTCTTTTCTAAAGATCCTAAGGCAATCACCAGCGCGACACTGGCAAATATAATTTTCGGATTAGCTGAATAAGTCGAATCGGTTGACATAAATCCTCAATAATCAAACGCCTTAAAACTGTGACGTTATCAACAACAAATGGTGAATGGCATAACTCAAAGACGATTTTTACCACAAAGAACTCAAGTGTGTATTGACTATACCCAAACCACTTGGAGTTGCAGTTAGGCAGCAAGTGAGTCACAAATTTGTCTGGAACGAATTTGAACAGCCTTAGGCTGGCCTGTGGTGAGAGCCACGGATAGCTCTTATACTCCCCATGAGCATAGATAGACTATGTGATTGGGGCGAACGAACGTAGCCAACACCCCTGCGGCTTCAAGTCGCAAGGGTATAAACTAAAATGCCCTTGAAACTTAAATTCAAGGGCATTGCTAATTTGGAGATTAACGACTTAGCAGCTCATTGTTGGTCAACATTAACTGTCGAACAATACCTATTTATAAGAAATGGAAAGTCGCATTAAATGACAATACTTTAGCGTCATGGTTACCCAAGGTATAACGATGATAGCCCGCACCAATGGAAAAAGGTCCCATAATAAAGTATTCAGCGCCAACACCATACATGACATCAAAACCGTCATCTAACTTAGAACCACTACTATTTTCGGTTTTCCATGAGTGAACGCCACCGCGAGCATAAACATGTAAAGGACCGAAATTAATACTCGGTTTCAGAGCCGCGTACATAGAGGTTGCGGAGATTTTGTTACCAGTAACTTTAAAGTCACCAAAGTTATTATACCCCCCTTCTATCGCCATAAAAGGAAATGGAAATAACCCTGTGCCCACATGCAGATTGTAAGCGATATCATCATCACCACGAAAATCAGCTTGACCAACCCCAACACCAGCATAAATTAACGATGCTGATGCAGTAGAAGAAGCCCCGAGCAAAGCGAGAGTAACAAGTGTTTTTTTAATCATAAACCTATGCCTTTTTATATCGTAATTGAGTAAACGACTGATTTCTATTGGGGTAAAGTATAGAGTCTAGCTATAGATAGCTCAAGAAAACCAATAATAATTCTGCTAAATATCACGATAAGAATTCTCCGACTTTAAGCTACAGCGATATTAGCGCCCCCAATCACATCGTTCGTCAATCCTCGTGGGAATGATGAGAGCCATCATAAGCTCTCATCAAAGGCTAGTATGCCCCGGCAATTAACCTTGTTGAGTAAAACCACTCAGTATTAACAGGCGTCAATCGCTTGTTTGACCCGTTTATCCGAAATCGGATAAGGCGTGCCGAGTTGCTGAGCAAAATAACTCACTCTTAGCTCTTCAATCATCCATCGGATCTCTTTGACCGATTCAGGCACAGCTACCCCTTTCGGGATTTTATTCAATAAGGCTTTGTATTCCTGAACCACAGATTCAATTTTCAACATGTGCAAACGATCTTTATTGGGATCAACCGGCAGCTTTTCCATCCGCCGTTCAATGGCCTTCATGTAGCGCAAAATATCCGCCAGCTTTTTCCAGCCACATTCGGTGGCAAAGCCTTTAAAAATGAGCCCTTGCATTTGTGCTTTGATATCCGACAAAGCAAAAGCCATCGTGAAATCGACTTTGCCTTTCAAACGTTTATTAATGTTGTAGGCGGTGGTTAAAATGGTTTCTACTTGCTGGGCAATCTCAACCACAGTATCGCCCAGTTCAGCGCGAACATATTCTTTCAGCGCTTCAAAGGCATCTGGCTGCCAAACCATGCCTCCATGCTGCTCGATAAGCTTATCGACGCCACAGGCAATACAGTCATCAATTAAATCCAGCACTTTACCGTAAGGGTTAAAATACAAGCCAAGCTTAGATTTATTA
>SLFB01000187.1 GCA_007124475.1 Vibrio sp.
CCTCACCCACCCAGTTGAAGATGGCGATCAAATTGAATTATTCATTGAGCGGTTTATCGTATTAGGCTTACCCGGGCATACTTTAGGCCATGTAGGCTACGTGGGCGACGGCAAGCTATTTTGTGGTGATGTGCTCTTTTCTGCGGGTTGTGGCCGAGTTTTTGAAGGGACAATGGAGCAGATGCTGACATCGTTGAATAAATTGCTTGCCTTGCCAGAAGAAACACAAGTGTATTGCGCCCATGAATATACCGCGGCCAATCTCGCGTTTGCGATGGCGGTAGAACCTGATAACGAACAGTTACAATTTTATCGTGATACCGTGATTCGCTTACGAGCCCAAGGAAAACCAACCATTCCCACTACCCTGCAACAAGAGAAATGGATTAATCCTTTCTTACGTACTGAGGCTCCAAGCGTCATTCGCTCAGTTGCCAACCGCACCAGCGAACATGATTCATTAGCCATTTTCACGGCTCTACGTGAATGGAAAAATGATTTTTAGTGCTAAGTCACTTGTCAGCAGCTTAATACGACAAGTATTATCAGCAGCCCATTTATAACAAGGCTGTGATATGCGAGTACAATTCAGCTGGGTAATTGCACTGTTGTTAGCAGGTTGTCAGCTTACCCAGCCACACGTAGAGACAAGTTCAGAGACCAATGATGCCATCAAGGTTTCAACATCTAAGGTCGTTTCTGAACCTCTAACCACGAAAAAAACACGTCACTCCGAGCCTACTCAAGCTAAGCTAGTGACTCCTCAACAGCAGCAAGATGTGTGGCAACGTATTGCGATGCAATTAAGCTTACCCATTGCCGATCACCCGACCGTAGATTACTACCGAGATTGGTATCTTAAGCACCCCAATCATCTAGCCACAGTCGCTCGCCGCGCCGAGCCTTTTCTGTATCTAATTACAGAGAAGATTGAACAACGTGAGCTGCCGTTGGAACTGGCGCTATTGCCGATAGTTGAAAGTTCTTTCGATGCTTTTGCCTATTCCCATGGACGAGCGGCAGGCTTATGGCAGTTCGTTCCCGCAACGGGTGAGATGCTTGGCCTCGAACAAAACTTTTGGTATGACGGACGCCGTGATGTCTTTGCTGCAACGGATGCGGCATTGGAATATTTGACTCGCTTAAACCGACGCTTTGATGGTGACTGGTATCTTGCTATTGCCGCCTATAATAGCGGTGGCGGTAGAGTCTCTGGCGCAATACGTAGAAATGCCCAACAAGGTAAAGATACGGATTTCTTTTCACTATCATTACCCAGAGAAACCAGCAGCTATGTACCACGATTATTGGCTTTAGCAGATATAGTCGCTAACCAAGAGCAGTATGGTATCCAAATCCCAGCTATTGCCAACCAACCCGTTTTGGCGTTAGTCGATCCACAAGAGCAGCTTGATCTTGCTATCGCTGCTGACTATGCAGACATCAGCCTAAAAGAACTACAAAGCTATAACCCCGGCTATAATCAATGGGCAACTGCTCCTGATGGGCCACATCAACTTTTAATTCCCATTGCAGCGGTTGCCGAGTTTCAACAGCAGGTTGAAGAAAATCGCGGCCAGGGCTTGAAGCTGGTTCGTTATCAAGTTAAATCTGGCGATAGCCTGAGTGTTATCGCTCAACGCCATAATACAACCACAGCGATTATTCAGACTGCCAATAACCTTAGTGGGCACACGATTCGCGTTGGGCAATACTTAATGATCCCCACCTCTGTAACGGATGAGGATGAGTATGTACTGAGTGCCAGTAATCGCTTGGCTCGTACCCAATCCTTAGCTCGCGGCCAATATCGTGTACAACATACGGTCAGTAGTGGCGAAAGCCTGTGGACGATAGCTCGAGCACACAACGTATCCTATCAGGCTTTAGCTCGTTGGAATGGTATGAGTCCACGCGATACATTACGCATCGGACAACAATTAGTGATCTGGAAGCAAAGCAACGAAGGCGCGATTATCCGTACCGTATTTTATCAAGTACGCCAAGGAGACACTCTCAGCGCTATCGCTAGTCGTTTTCGGGTGAATACCCAAGATATCATTCAATGGAATGAACTCGCCAATCAAAGGTATCTTCAACCAGGGCAACGTTTAAAACTTTACGTTGATGTCACCCAGGTCAGTGTGTAAAAACCAAGTGAGCAAGGCTTAGTCTTGCTCACTCACTTACTGTCTACCTGCAACTCCAAGTTATTTTGCTATAGAATACGACCAACTCTTGATTAACGTTATAAACGGAAAGAAACCAACATTGGATTATGATCCGATGCTTCCGATTGCGGCGCTTGCGCGTGCTGCAAGCCGAGCCCTTTATAAAAAACATGATCGAGTGGCAGATCAGACATAAACTTGATTCGTCGATCCGGTTGAAAATAAACTTCTTTCATCTCTAAAGCCAATAAAGCCTGTTTTAAAAATCGAGCTCGTTGTTGATTCCAACTGTTAAAATCACCAGCAACGATCATTGGACCATTGTGCTTACGGAGCGCATTTAATAATGACTCAAGTTGCTCTCGATACGCTTTTTGACCATAAGTAAAATTCACTGCATGCAAATTCACGACCGCTAAAGTTTGCCCATTACTCAGAGCATAGTGAGCAAAAATGCCGGATTTAGGCAGACGTAGCCATGGTTCAATATGAGTATAAGCACAGGCCAACTTAGGCATATAACGGCTTAAATTCAACACTCCCGAAGAGGCACCAAATACTCGAAAAGCATCAACATAAGCCCCATCCCAGCCTTGCTCTGTGATCCAACGCCGCAGATCGTCGGTCATATTGGCTTCTTGTAGTAAAAGTAGCTGAGCATGCTGACTGTAAAAACTTAAATCTTGCTCCCAGGCTTTACGATTCTGCTTATAAATATTCCATACCAGCACATTTAAGCTGCCGTGATTATCAATTGGCTGTGCATACGGGTTTTGATAACAAACGAGATCTCTCCCTAGAGTATCCTGCCCTAGAGTGAGTAATGTAGGCTGTTTAGAGATAGAAAAAATAAGGTGAAAAATAACTACCCCCAGCAAGCTAAAAAGTACAGGTAGTAATACAAGATAGCGTTTTTTCATCATAGTAACCAGTTTATCCCCAAACAAAGTGGAGTGGCAGCTTGGGGTAAGTAACCCAACAATCACACCGTCAAGATCGTGATTCGGACAACGAACAATAGCTATGGGTGACTTCTCACCGCCTTATCAGGCGATGCTTCTTATTTCGTTAGCCGTTGCTCGATAGTATCGAGACTTACGCAGCTTCCATAAGCAGATACGACTGTCCAGCCGCCTTTAATTCCAGAATGCCTTTATCACGGATATTGAGGGCGGCGTTTAAGTCGCGGTCTATATCTGTAGTTCCGCAAGATGGGCAA
>SLFB01000221.1 GCA_007124475.1 Vibrio sp.
GGTGACTGGGGAACTCAGTTCGGTATGTTGATTGCCAATCTTGAGCGTGTACAGCAACAGTCTGGCGAAGTCTCGATGGAGCTCTCTGATTTAGAAGCTTTCTATCGTGAGTCGAAGAAACTGTACGATGAAGACGAAGAATTTGCCGCTAAAGCCCGTAACTACGTAGTAAAACTACAAAGTGGTGATGCTTTCTGTCTAGAAATGTGGAAGAAGCTGGTCGATGTGACCATGATTCAAAACCAACAAAACTATGACCGCCTTAATGTTTCCTTATCCCGTGAGAATGTCATGGGCGAAAGTATGTACAATGAGATGCTACCAGGCATTGTGGCCGATCTGAAAGAAAAGGGCATAGCTCAAGAAGATGATGGCGCTCAAGTGGTCTTTTTAGACGAATACAAAAACAAAGATGGTGAACCTATGGGGGTTATCATCCAAAAACGTGATGGCGGCTTCTTATACACCACTACTGATATCGCGTGTGCCAAGTATCGTTATGAAACATTAGGTGCTGATCGAGTCCTGTATTTTATTGACTCGAGACAACATCAACATCTTATGCAAGCATGGACTATCGTTCGTAAAGCGGGATACATCCCTGATCATGTCACCCTTGAGCATCACGCGTTTGGTATGATGCTCGGTAAAGATGGACGTCCTTTTAAAACTCGTGCAGGTGGGACTGTGCGTCTTGCCGATCTACTCGATGAAGCACAAGTACGCGCTGCGGCACTGATTGAAGCAAAAAATCCAGATTTAACCGCCGAAGAAAAAGCCCGTATTGCGACCACAGTGGCAATGGCTGCGGTGAAGTACGCTGATCTTTCAAAACACCGTACCACAGATTACATCTTTGACTGGGATAACATGTTAGCCTTTGAAGGCAACACAGCACCTTACATGCAATATGCCTATACTCGCGTGGCGTCTATTTTTGCCAAAGCGGGGATCTCCATGGATGAGCTTCAAGGGCAGATCATTATCGGTGAAGAAAAAGAGAAAGCATTAATCGCTAAATTGCTGCAATTTGAAGAAGCCGTTCAAGCAGTCGCTCGTGAAGGTCAGCCACATATTATGTGTAGTTACCTATTCGAATTAGCGGGTCAGTTCTCTAGCTTCTATGAGGCTTGCCCAATTCTAGTGGCAAGTGATGAAGCAACCAAACAAAGCCGCTTAAAACTCGCTGCGTTAACGGCAAAAACCATTCAACAAGGTTTAGATTTGCTAGGCATCAATACGCTAGAGCGTATGTAAATAAACCTATCGCGACGGTTTAAGCGAGCAATAAAAGTACATCACCAACAAAGGCTGGCTTAATGTCAGCCTTTATTTTATCAAACCATTGTCCACATGGAGCATCACGATGCCGTTTGAACTTCACCCTCAACTTGCAAAAGATACTGACATCATTGGTCACTTCCCTCTTTGCCTTGCTTTATTGCATAAAGACTCGGCAGTACCATGGGTGATTTTAGTACCAAAACGCGAAAACTTAACCGAGCTGCACCATTTACCTATGCCAGAACAACAACAGTTTTTGCTGGAATCTCAAGCGGTCAGTCAAGCGTTGGAAGCGTTGTTTCAGCCCGATAAAATTAACCTTGGTGCACTTGGTAATATCGTGCCTCAATTACATGTCCATCATATTGCGCGCTTTAGCAATGATTGTGCTTGGCCAGGCCCAGTCTGGGGGAATACTAATGGTCAGCAGCGTGCCACTGCTGAGCAACAAGCCATGCTAACTCGTTTGCAATCTATCCTAGCCTTGAGCCACCTATTTTCTAAACCCTAGGGTCTCATCATTGGCTGTTGTAATAAGGGGTAAACTTAATCTTAAAACACCAAAAGCCGCATCAACTCGATGCGGCTTTTGGTTAGATTAACGAAAAAATCAGCTCGCTACATGGTGACCGTAATCGATAATCCATTGCTGCGATTTAAACAATAACGAACACGGGTAATATGATTGGCTGAATTGGTATCAATTAAACGCGATATCACGCCTTTTTTAATCCATACCTCAAGCATGGCATCAACGCCGTCTTCGCTCAAAGCAAAACGCTGCGCAAGCTCTTTACGTGTCGCTTGACCTTGCTTAGCAATATATTGCTTCAACTCAGATAAAATCATGCTATTTGTACCTGTAAGGGCTGTGACTTACGTCCTTCTTTTTTAAGCCAATAATAAACCGCTAGCGATAAGCCAACAATGCCTAAAATCCAGAGCGTGCTGCTCATAGGGTGAGCATTAAAATGTGTAACTTGATAAAACAGTGCTGCCGAGCCATAGGCTAATCCCATCGTCCAAACAGCGATAAACCTTGCATATTTAGCACCAAACTCGCGAACATAGGCTCCCATAGCCGCCACACAAGGGGTATATAACAAAATAAAAATCAAATAAGCAAAGGCGGCATAACCACTGACAAAGTGATGTTGTAAGTTACTGAAGATCGAAGCATCAACTTCTTGTTCTTCTACCAAGGAACTCGTATCGGATAAGTCACCCACATCAATACCTAAGGGATCGGTAAAATTAAGACCCATTAAATTTTCAGGAATCGACAACACGGCTTGTTGTAAACTTGCCCATAAATCATATTCTTCATCGTCAGCATCTACTGAGGTATAAAGGTTGTTTAAGGTACCAACTACCGCTTCTTTGGCAAAGATCCCCGTAATAATTCCAACGGTGGCAGGCCAGTTATCTTGATTAATCCCAATCGGGGCGAAGAGAGGCGTCACCACTTGTGCAGCGCTGGTTAATACCGAGTTGTCACTATCTTCATTACCAAATGATCCGTCCGTCCCTAGCGAGTTCAAAAAACTCAGAATCGTTACCACAATAACGATGGTTTTCCCCGCGCCGAGAACAAAACGTTTCAGTTTTTGCCAAGTTTTGATCAGCACGTTTTGTAACGTCGGTAATTCATAATCTGGCATCTCCATCAGTAGACTTTCACTACGGCCTGGATATAAGGTTTTTTTCAATACCCAACCGGTAAATACCGCGGCCAGAATACCGAGTAAATACAATGCAAAGACAATATTTTGGCCACTTTGTGGGAAAAATGCTGCAGCAAATAAAGCATAAACCGGTAAACGTGCGCCACATGACATAAAAGGTGCCATCGCGGCGGCCAGCTTACGCTCTCGCTCTTGATCTAAGGTACGTGTGGCCATGATTGATGGTACGTTACAACCAAAACCTAATACTAGCGGCACAAAAGCTTTCCCTGGCAGGCCTATTTTCTGCATCACTTTATCGAGCACAAAAGCAGCGCGAGACATATAACCCGAACTTTCTAAAATAGCCAAAAATAGATATAAACAAGCAATCACAGGGATAAATGCCGCCACGGTTTGAATAC
>SLFB01000222.1 GCA_007124475.1 Vibrio sp.
TGGTATTGATGGCCATTCGGATCACGGTATTTTCTCTACTAAGCCGAGCCTTGAATTACTGACCGAGATGGATGCATTAATTGATGGTAAAACACTGGAAACTCGCACGACAGAGGTGGGACAAATGGAGTTAGATTTATGAGTGACTCTTTACTCTACACACTACAGCAGTTGGCACAACAAGGCATAGTACGGCAACTGGATTATCAATTTGGCCGTTTTATTGCTGAAAAGAGCCAAGCTCAATTAGGCGCACAAGATAGCCAAGTGCTGGGTTTTATTGCCGGAGTGGTCAGTGTGGAGCTGGCTAAGGGACATATTTGTTTACCCTTATGGCGTGAAAACCCGACGGCTTCTGAGCCCTTGCTACTGACCGCGGCTGATTTTAGTGCCAAGTTAGGTTTATTTGGTGACGCGGCGCTGCACGTCAATCAGCAGTTACAAGCCGTAGACTGGCTAAAAGTTCTACAAGCTTCTGATTTGGTTGGCCAGCAAGGGGAAGCGGTTCCGTTAATGTTTGATGGTCAACGTCTGTATTTACACCGTTATTGGCACTATGAGTTGACCTTAGCCGAGCGCTTACTTAGCTTTGGGTCACCGATGAGCTTAAAGCCTACTGATGTCCAAAAGCTAAAAGCCTTACTCGATAACTTATTTGCTCGTCAATATCATAGACTGTTGGCCGAGCTACAAGCATTGCCAGCAAGCGCTAATTCTTTAACTCGTCAACAAGTGGTGTGTGATTTTCTGGATGTCGTCAACCCGCAACCATTAGATTGGAACACGATTGATGCTGCTATTAGCGGTGCCCGTCAAGTTAAAGATCTCACTTGCTTAGAGGCTTTGATCCCACAGTCGGTTTGTATTAATTGGCAAAAAGTGGCAGCGGCGGTGGCATTGACCCGGCGCTTTGCGGTGATCTCTGGCGGCCCAGGTACAGGTAAAACCACCACAGTGACCAAATTACTCGCTGCGTTAATTGCCCAAGCCGATCAAGAGGATAAAATCCCTACCATTAAGTTGGTTGCTCCAACTGGTAAAGCGGCGGCGCGCTTAACCGAATCAATTGGTAAGGCGGTGGCTGAATTAGCGGTTGAGCCAGAGTTAAAAGCGGCCATTCCTACCGAATCGAGCACTTTGCATCGTTTGTTAGGAGCCATGCCGAACAGTGTCGAATTTCGTCATCATCAACGTAATCCTTTACACCTTGATATTTTAGTTGTCGATGAAGCGTCGATGGTCGATTTACCTATGATGGTAAAACTAATCGAAGCACTGCCCAAACACGCTCGATTAATTTTATTAGGTGATAAAGATCAATTAGCGTCTGTGGAAGCAGGGGCGGTGCTGGGTGATATCTGTTCGTTTTTAGTTCAAGGATACCGTCGCCAGCACAGTGAACGATTAGCCGCTTTAACCGGTTATGAAGGACTACTGGCTTTGTCATCCGTTAATGCCACGCCGATTGCCGACAGCTTATGTATGCTGCAAAAAAGTTACCGTTTTGATGTGCGCTCTGGTATCGGTCAATTGGCTAAAGCCATTAATCGCGGCCAACCGAGCGCGGTAGATGAGGTGTTCAAGCGCGATTACAGCGATATTTCACATCATGCATTAAACAGTGAAAATTATAATCAGATGCTGAAAACGCTGGTGGAGGAATATGGCCGCTATTTGCAGCACCTTGAACTGGCGATGGCTAGTCCGGCAACAGAAACTCAAGAGCAACAAGCGAAAGCCGCGTTGGAGTGTTTCAATCAATGCCGCGTGTTGTGCGCCGTTCGTGAAGGGGATTTTGGGGTGAATGGCTTAAATCAACGTATCGAGCGAGCACTGGCGGCGCGGCGCTTGATTGATGTACAAGATGAGCTTTGGTATCACGGTCGACCCGTGATGGTTACTCGTAACGATCACAGCTTAGGATTATACAATGGCGATATTGGTTTATGCATACTGGACAAGAGTGAAACCGAACCTCGTTTGAAAGTCTATTTTGAATTACCCGATGGTAGCGTAAAGGCGATTTTACCGAGTCGAGTGCCTGAACATGAAACGGCTTATGCCATGACGATACATAAATCGCAGGGCAGTGAATTTGACCTAACCTTGCTGATTTTACCGCCAGATTTTAGTCCGATATTAACGCGTGAGTTGATTTACACTGGCGTAACGCGCGCCAAAAAGCGTTTAATGTTATTTAGTGATTTATCCACCATGAAGCGTGGGATTCAGTTAAAAACGGAACGTGCCAGTGGTTTAGTGGCGAGGGTCAACAGACCCTAGGTTAACCGCTTCTTAATCCGTTATTGATAGTAGTGGTAGGCTTACCATC
This sequence comes from Vibrio sp., assembly GCA_007124475.1. GTDB lineage: Bacteria > Pseudomonadota > Gammaproteobacteria > Enterobacterales > Vibrionaceae > Vibrio. The sequence goes on from SLFB01000222.1 coordinate 2,333, forward strand.
CACAATCTGCTCATAGAGGGTAAGCCTAATACGCCAGAAATGTGCAACTTATTGCTTTTTTATCGTACGTATTTCTGGTCAATCGACTACAAACGTAACACCAGAATTTTTGAGCGGCGTTGGTAGTTGTATAAACTTTGTTTAGTGACAGGAAGAGATTCGACTCCCACTTCAATAAAGCCTTGTTCACGAAACCAATGCAAACTGTGCGTGGTTAACACAAACAGACGTTGAATACCCATTTGTTTTGCTTGGTGTTTTATATGGTTGAGTAACAGCAAGCCTCGATTGCCATCACGATATTCAGGATGAATCGCCACACAAGCCATTTCTGCCATTTTCTCATCCGGATAAGAATACAGGGCTGCACAACCGATCAGTAAGCGATCTTTTTCAATAATGGTAAACTTATGGACTTCTTGTTCGAGTTGTTCGCGAGAGCGGCGCACGAGAATACCTTGCTCTTCTAATGGTCGAATAAGATCAAAAATACCACCAATATCATCAATATTTGCCTGACGGACTTGTTCGGCACTGGCCATCACCACTTGTGTTCCAATACCGTCAAAAGAGAACAATTCTTGAATCAGCGCTCCATCTTCCTTATAGCTAATTAAATGGCAGCGTGGTACACCAGCGCGGCAAGCAGAAATCGCTGCGCGCAGAAAGCGCAACGTGCCCGTTGGGTCTTCACTTTTCGCAACTGGGCATGCTTCTAACCGCTCAAGGGTGTGCTCAACTTCATTAGGCAATAGCTCTGCAATGGCATTACCCTGCTCATTAATAATGCCCTGTTCAGAGCAAAAACCGATTAACTTATCGGCTTTAAGGCGAATTGCGACTTGAGTTGCCACCTCTTCGGATAACAGATTAAAACATTCGCCAGTGACTGAGCTAGCGATAGGCCCCAGTAAGACAATCGAACCATGCTCAAGAGTACGATTAATACTATCAATATCGATACGACGAATACGACCGCTGTGGCAATAATCAATCCCATCGTCTATACCTAATGGTTGAGAGATAA
>SLFB01000034.1 GCA_007124475.1 Vibrio sp.
AACTTTGAAAACAGCTTGCGGTTCCCCATGCTACGCTGCGCCTGAGATGATAGCTGGCAAGAGATACTTCGGAAACAATGTGGATATATGGTCATGCGGAGTTATCCTGTTTGCTCTCATTTGCGGTTACTTGCCTTTTGAAGACCCACAACAAGTCTGTGAGCTATTGGCATGCTTTGCTCATCAATCATTTATTTTTTATCATCCAGAGACCCTTCAAGGGCAGCATGTGAATAATATTGAGCTAAAACCACTTTCCCATCAGACCTTTCAGGTTGATTTACATCGTTGCTCTGGAGTTATTGCTAATGGTGGCTTTGAGCTGCCTTCAGAAGCGCTGGCAATTGGAAAAAAATTATTGCTCAAACCACTGAACGGTCAATTTGAACAGCAAAGCAATGTGGATACATTAGAGTTGTTAGGGCTAGCAACTGGTATGCGACAATTAGACAGAACCGTACTCGGCGAGTGGTTACATGAATCCAATACTGAACGTGTCCGCTATCCTAATGTGGCTCAAGCGGTCGCTGATTGGATCATTGCGGGTAATTGGACATCTCATGATGAGCTTGCGCAACGCTTATGGCAACAGGTTGATTTCCCGAGTTATGCTGAGTTGAATTAGTACATTGTGTCGGCGTTAATTGACACCGTATATCCGCTTGCTCCTCGAGGGTGCAAGGGGCAGGTTAGGTTCTATCACCCCCATCATAGAGTTTGCCTATGTTCATGGCAATGAACGCCTAGCTGTAACGCCAAGTTGTGTGGATATAGATAAAATGAATATTAGCAAAGTGTGATGTTTTCTATAATTTTAAGCTGGATTTGTTATAAAAATAGCATAAAAAATCCTTTATGTTTTTTTATGTTTAAATCAACATTTTGATTTTAAATGCATTTTATATTTCTTGGGTAAATTAAAATGACTTTTTATCAATCCTATTGCTATTGAATTGGTGAATAGTTGATAGTAAGCCTCACCAGACATTCTCTGGAACATAACTATCGCTGTAGTTTACTGACGGTGAGAGCCTGAGTATCAAAGGCATACCGGCGAGACTACAGATAATAACAAAATAGAGGCGTACCTTATGCTTAACAAAAAAGATCCAATTCACGCCATTGCTAGCTACCGGATGGAAAGCACATTAAGAAGTGTAGACTTAAATTTACTGACGGTATTTGATGCGGTGATGCAAGAGCAAAATATCACTCGCGCTGCCCATAATTTAGGAATGTCGCAACCCGCTGTCAGCAATGCGGTTGCTCGTTTAAAAGTTATGTTTAACGATGAACTGTTTATGCGTCAAGGACGTGGTATTCAACCAACGCCAAAAGCACGCCAGTTGTTTGGCCCCATTCGTCAAGCGTTGCAGATCATTCGTAATGAGCTACCTAACTCTGTGTTTGTTCCTCATAGCTCAACACGATTATTCAAATTAGCCATTTGCAGTCCTTGCGATCTGCGCTTTGCTCCACAGATTATTAAAACGATCAATCAGTTAGCTCCTCAAGTACAGTTGCATCTTGATGCTGAGTTTGATCGTGAGTTGGCTGAGCGAATGCGTTTTCAAGAGATAGACTTTGTGATTGATTATGCACGTTTTGAGCAGCCAGGGTTTTCTAGTACCGAGATTTTTCAAGACCAACTTGTGGTTGTGGCGGCAAAGTCTCACCCGCGAATCCAAGCTAAAGCGACTCGTGAGCAATTAGCAAATGAGCAGCATGCTAAATTATCCAAAATTCACGGACAAAGAAGTTTTTCTGAGCAGGCGTATCGTGACTTAGAGTGTCAAATTAGTTATGAAGGAACTAGCTTTAGCCATCTTCTTTATGTGGTTGGACAATCAGAGTTAGTGACCATTACTCCTCGTTGGATTGCAGAACATGCGGCGAACAAAGAGCAACTACAAATTATCGATTTTCCTTTTGAACACGCCAATATCAGCGGCTATTTAAGTTGGCATGAATCGAGTGAGAAAGATAAAGGCCACCTTTGGTTGCGTGATCAATTGATGATGATTTGTGGCGATGTTGTTGCCTCAGAATGATCTTTTGCTCGAGTGGATTAATCTGATGTTAGTCACTTTATAGCTATTTTTTGGTAAAAGTTTGAAACCAAGCCATTGTCTTTTACCTACTTGACTGTACACTTGTGCGCTCAAAAAAGCTTACAAGTGTAAGCCATAGGTAAGAGACATGACTGATTTAAATTTTCACATAGTAAACTGCGTGCGTGAGCAAGTTGCGCGCGGAGGCAATCGTATCGCATTAAAGCGCAAAGTTGATCAACATTGGCAAGGGATCACTTGGCATCAATTTGGTCAGCAGATCGATCAAATCTCGCTAGCTTTGCTTTCTTTGCAGTTAGAGGTTCAGGATAAAATTGCCATTTGTTCCCCTAATATGCCCGAGTGGACCATCGCTGATTTTGCGGCGCTCCAAGCTAGATTAGTCACCGTTCCGATTTATCCTACCAATACAACAGAACAATGCGCTTATATTGTTAATAATGCTGATGCCAAAGTACTCTTTGTGGGAGAGCAGGCTCAGTTTGATGCAGCTATGGAGCTTTACCCCCAATGTGAAATGTTGCAGTTGATCGTGGCTATGAATGATCACATCGATCTGCGATCTTTTGAACATGGTATGTCATGGCAAGATTTTATCGCTTTAGGGAGCGATACTGAGCAAGTCGAACTAGCAAAACGTTTGCAAGCAGCTAATTATGATGATCTCTATACTCTCATTTATACCTCTGGAACTACAGGTCAGCCTAAAGGCGTAATGTTAGATTATCGTAATCTTGGAGCGCAACTTGAAGGGCATGATCAACGTTTAAACTTATCAGAAAACGATGTCTCCCTCTGCTTTTTGCCTCTCTCTCACGTTTTTGAGCGATCTTGGAGTTGTTATGTACTCTATAAAGGGGCAACCAATTGCTACTTACAAGATGTGTTGCAAGTCCGTGACGCACTGGGCGAAGTACGTCCGACCGTAATGTGTGCGGTGCCGCGTTTTTATGAAAAAATCTTTTCTGCTATACACGAAAAAGTGGCTAAAGCCCCATTTCATCGCAAAGCCTTGTTTACTTGGGCGGTGAATATGGGAGCAAAAATGGCTCTATGTCGTCAAGAACGTCGTCAACCATCTTGGATGTTGCAATCTAGTTATCGATTAGCCGATAAATTGGTCTTGTCTAAACTTCGTGCATTGCTTGGAGGCCGTATTCATTTTATGCCGTGCGGCGGTGCGAAATTAGATGAAACCATTGGTCGCTTTTTCCATGCCATAGGTATCAATGTCAAACTTGGTTATGGTATGACCGAGACAACAGCGACAGTCTCTTGCTGGGATGATCATCAATTTGACCCTAGTTCGATTGGTACCACGATGCCCAATGTGCAGTTAAAAATTGGCGATAATAATGAGATTTTAGTGCGTGGCCCTATGGTGATGCGTGGCTATTACAAAATGCCAGAAGAAACCGCCAATAGCTTTGATGAGCATGGTTTTTTGAAAACAGGTGATGCTGGCCATATTGATCAACATGGTCATATTTTTATCACCGATCGCATCAAAGAGTTAATGAAAACCTCTAATGGTAAATATATCGCTCCTCAACTGGTGGAAGGAACAATAGGTAAAGATCATTTTATTGAGCAAATCGCTGTGATTGCTGATACGCGCAAATTTGTCTCGGCTTTGATCGTGCCATGTTTTGATACGCTAGAAAGTTACGCCAAAGAATTGAATATAAAATATCACGATCGACTTGAATTAATTAAACACAGTCAAGTGGTTGAAATGTTTGAACAGCGAGTGAATGAGCTACAACAAGGCTTGGCTAAATTTGAACAAGTGAAACGCTTTAAGTTACTCCCTAAGGCTTTTTCTATGAATGAAGGTGAGTTAACACCAACGCAAAAATTGCGTCGAAAAGTGATTAATGATCGCTATCAGAATGAAATTGAAGATATGTATCGGGATAAATAAAACCACTATACCCAAACAACTTGGAGTCGTTTGGGTATAGCAAAATATTACTCTGTTTTTGTCGTCATCTTTAATTCTTGACTCTGTCTGTAAGCATGAAATTAACCTTGAATGCTATTTACTCGCTTTGACACCTGATTTTTAAAATATTACATATTTGGGTCAATAGACCTAATGAAAATAAACCGTTACAGTTGTTGCGTTACCTTAGCGCTTGTTATGACAAGTGCGGGACATAGCGAAAGCAGGCTGCTTTCAATTCAGGCTACCCATAAGCCCTAGACTATGTAAAACCAGCTTGAGTGCCTGACCATGGGCTTAAGACTGGATAAGGAGAAAATATGGCAGAATTACCTCACAACACCATGTTGTCTGGTGCGGAAATGGTGGTTCAATCTCTCATTGAAGAAGGGGTTGAACAGATTTTCGGTTACCCGGGTGGCTCGGTGCTCGATATTTATGATGCATTGCATGTTAAATCTGAGCAGATTAAGCATGTATTGGTTCGTCATGAGCAAGCTGCAACCCATATGGCTGATGGTTATGCGCGAGCGACAGGTAAAACCGGAGTGGTATTGGTGTGTTCTGGACCTGGAGCTACGAACACGATTACAGGTATAGCAACCGCCTATATGGATTCTATTCCGATGATCGTGATTTCTGGTAACGTCGCAACCAACTTAATTGGTAATGATGCTTTTCAAGAGTGCGACATTGTTGGGGTATCTAGACCGATAGTAAAACACAGCTTTTTGGTGAAAAAAGCACAGGATATACCTGAAACGATTAAAAAAGCATTTTACATCGCTTCAACAGGTCGCCCTGGACCTGTGGTGATTGATATTCCCAAAGATGTGATGAACCCGCTGGTCAAGTTACCTTATCATTATCCGACATCCTTACACATGCGTTCTTATAATCCAACCACATCAGGACATAAGGGACAAATTAAAAAAGCATTAAAAGCCTTGCTCGCGGCAAAAAAACCAGTTTTATATATTGGTGGTGGTGCGATTATTTCAGCCGCGGATAAAGCCATTAAAGCGTTAGCTGAGCAATTAAATCTACCTGTGGTTAGTACCTTGATGGGGCTAGGTGCATTTCCTGGTACCCATAAGAATAGCCTTGGCATGTTGGGTATGCATGGCTTATATGAAGCAAACATGGCAATGCATCATGCTGATTTGATTTTAGGTGTCGGGGTCAGATTTGATGATCGCACAACGAACAATTTAGAGAAATATTGTCCCAACGCCAAGATCATGCATATTGATATCGACCCATCTTCGATCTCAAAAAATGTCAAAGTCGATTTACCGATAGTGGGCTCTGCGGAGCAAGTCTTAACAACTATGCTTCAGCTATTGGACGAGCAACAAGAGAGTAATGACCAGCAGGCCTTGGACTTATGGTGGTCAGAGATCCAGCAATGGCGTAATCGTCAATGTTTACGCTATGAAACCTCAGCAGAACACATTAAACCACAGCAAGTGATTGAAAGTTTATTTAAGCTAACCGAGGGAAATGCCTACGTTGCCTCTGATGTCGGTCAGCACCAAATGTTTGCAGCGCTCTATTATCCTTTTGATAAGCCACGACGTTGGATTAACTCTGGTGGCTTAGGCACAATGGGTTTTGGCTTTCCAGCCGCACTGGGTGTCAAATTTGCGTTACCTGAAGAAGAAGTGATAGTGGTGACCGGAGATGGCAGTATTCAAATGAATATCCAAGAGCTGTCTACCGCGCTGCAATACGGTATCCCAGTTAAAATCATTAATCTCAACAATCGATTTTTGGGCATGGTCAAGCAGTGGCAAGACATTATTTATCAAGGTCGCTATTCCAACTCTTATATGAGTTCTGTACCGGATTTTGCAGCGATTGCCGAAGCCTATGGGCATGTAGGCATGCGCATTTCATCACCTGAAGAATTAGACGCTGGCTTAGCAAAAGCGTTAGCGATGAAAGACAAACTGGTGTTTGTTGATATCAATGTTGATGAAACTGAGCACGTCTACCCAATGCAGATTAAAGGCGAGGGGATGGATAAAATGTGGCTAAGCAGAACGGAGAGAACATAACATGAGATACATTATTTCGTTACTGTTAGAGAACCAACCAGGAGCTTTGTCTCGGGTGGTTGGATTATTTTCTCAACGTGGCTACAACATTGAAACCTTGAATGTATCACCGACGGATGATGAAACTTTATCGCGCTTGAACATTACTACTAAATCCGATCAAATGCAGTTAGAGCAGATTCAAAAGCAATTGCATAAGTTAATTGATGTGTTGAAAGTTCAGGAAGTGTCGGAGTTTGAGCATATTGAGCGTGAATTAATGCTGGTAAAAATTAAAGCCAACGGCTTTGCCCGAGCAGAAGTGAAACGCACTGCTGATATCTTTCGGGGTCAGATTGTGGATGTGACTGCAGCGCAATATACCGTTCAGTTAACCGGAACCAGCGATAAGTTAGATGCCTTTATTGCTGCGATCAGTGAAGTGACCGAAGTGATTGAAGTGGCGCGAAGTGGCGTCGTAGGCATGACCCGTGGCGAGCGAGCCCTACGCGGTTAATATAAAAAGGCCATAAAAAAACCAGCCGAGGCTGGTTTTTTTATGGTTTGGGTTATTGATTAGTGAAGAAGACGAGCACGGATAGTGCCGTCTATTGCTTTTAGCTTGACCAAGGCTTCTTCTGAACGTGCATTCTCGACATCGATGACTACATAACCAATATTGGCGTTGGTTTGTAGATATTGGGCCGCAATGTTGATGCCATCTTGAGCAAAGATGGTATTGATTTGGGTAAGAACACCTGGGCGGTTCTCATGAATATGTAATAAACGAGAGCAATCACGATGCTGTGGTAGTGATACTTCAGGAAAGTTAACGCTAGATAGCGTTGAACCATTGTCTGAATATTTGGTGAGTTTTCCAGCAACTTCAATGCCAATGTTTTCTTGAGCTTCTTGAGTTGAGCCGCCAACGTGAGGGGTGAGGAGTACATTATCAAACGCGGTGAGTGGCGATTCAAAGCGCTCTTTGTTTGATGCTGGCTCAACTGGGAATACATCAATCGCCGCTCCGGCAATATGACTAGACTCAAGGGCGTGACACAGCGCTTGAATATCCACAACGGTACCTCGTGCGGCATTAATAAAAATCGCGCCTGGCTTCATGCGAGCAAACTCTTCTTCGCCCATCATATTTTTTGTTTCTGGCGTTTCAGGGACATGCAAAGAGATCACATCACACTTATTAAGTAGCTCGCTCATGGTGTGAACTTGGGTTGCGTTACCTAAAGAAAGTTTATTTTCTATATCATAGAAATAGACGTGCATACCTAAATTTTCAGCAATAATCCCTAGCTGAGTACCTATATGACCATAACCAATAATACCGAGACGTTTACCGCGCGCTTCATAAGAGTTATCGGCACTTTTTTTCCAGATACCTCGGTGGGCTAATGCATTTTTTTCAGGAATTCCGCGTAACAATAATAGAATTTCACCTAACACTAATTCCGCTACGCTACGAGTATTAGAGAAAGGGGCATTAAAAACCGGGATGCCACGCTGAGCTGCTGCGGTGAGATCGACTTGGTTCGTACCAATACAGAAACAGCCGATAGCAACCAATTTATTGGCAGCCTGAATGACAGATGCGGTTAGGTTAGTCCGAGAACGAATGCCGATAAAATGGACATCTTTCACCGCTTCAAGCAGCTCGGACTCTTCCAATGATCCCTTATGATATTCAATATTGCTATAGCCTGCGGCTTGTAATACTTCAACTGTTGATGGATGTGGTCCTTCTAACAGTAAAATTTTGATTTTGTCTTTTTCCAGTGAAACTTTGGCCATGATACTCGTCCTTAAATATGGGAAATGAGCTTATTTATATCCTGCCACGTTTAGTGGTTTGGTTGTTGTGAATCACAAGATTACCATTCCATTTAAAACCACGCGGATAACCTATTGTATAAGTCGATAAATTGATTAGTACGTGGGGGTGGCAAATGGTTTGGGGAGTAAACGTCCATTATTCGAGTTGTTTGATGCGATGCAAACGTTTCCCTTGTGTGTCTTTGCTTCAATAAACTAACAAATATTTTATCGTTTGGGTAAGAAAATTACGGAATAAGGGCTAAACTTGTTGGACTAAAGGCAATAAAAACGGCACTTAATGTACCGTTTGTAATCAAATAACAGAAAAGAGTATTATTTTTGCAATCTTACTGTTCGATTTTAGCGCCTTTATCTGTGCCGGTAATGACAACATCTGCGCCGCGATGTGCAAATAGGCCGTTCGTCACTACCCCAGTGATAGCGTTGATTTTGTCTTCTAGATCTTTCGCTTGTGTAATGTGTAGATCATGCACATCGATAATAACGTTACCATTATCTGTTATCACCCCTTCACGGTAAATAGGGGTTCCTCCGAGTTTGCTTAATTCACGACTAACATAATTACGCGCCATCGGGATAACTTCTACGGGAAGCGGAAATTTGCCCAGTATAGGGACCGCTTTGCTGCCATCGACAATGCAAATAAATTGTTTGGCGATCGCCGCGACAATCTTTTCGCGGGTTAACGCGGCTCCACCGCCTTTGATCATTTCACGCTGTGGGTTAATTTCATCAGCACCGTCGACATAAACGGCCAGCTCTTCGACGTCGTTGCAATCATAGACAGGGATACCAAGCGCTTGAAGTTTTTCTGTTGAGGCTACCGAGCTAGATACGGCCCCTTTGATGTCGTCTTTCATAGAGCCTAACGCATCGATGAAGTGATTCACGGTTGAGCCGGTACCCACCCCTACAATACTGCCTTTAGTTACATAGTCGAGTGCAGCCCAGCCGGCGGCTTTTTTCATTTCATCTTGAGTCATGCCTATCTCCTGATCACGAATGCGGAAACAATCCCTTACCTTGATAAAAGAGGTTCACTTCAAGGATTATTCATTATTGAATGAAATAAGGGATCAATAAGGCCGCGATTATATACTTAAATGGGCTTGATCTGTACTGAGTTAACGGGGCATTTGTCGAGCTTATGTTTATCTTGATCACGCTTTCCACTGCCAAACTTTGCTGGGCGTGATGATTTTAGGTAGTGGTACATCCCAGGTTTCGGCCGCCAATTGGTCAACGTATTGGCAATCGTGCGCTAGACCAATCGGCAAGGGGCCTTGTCCATTCTTAAACCAGTGAGCAAGGGTGCGATCGTAATAACCACCCCCCATGCCTAAACGCTGGCCTTGACGATCAAAAGCGACCAGTGGGGTGCAAATCACATCTAACTGTGCCAGGGGCTGTATGGTTTGTAGATCTAACTTAGGTTCAAGTATCGAATAGTGATTGTAAATCAAAGGTGTTGTGGTTTGATAACGTAAGAACAGTAAATGACCAGGAGAGAGCGGATGGAGAACCGGTAAGTAAACCGATTTACCTTGCTGCCATAACCATTCGATCAGGGGATGGGTATTGATTTCACCGTCAACGGAAAGATAAAGCGCAATATGCTGATAATCGATAGACGCCATCGCTTGAGTAAATCGAGTGATAAGCGCTTTTGCAGCGTTATCTTGTTCAACTAAGGAAAGCTGTTTTCGTCGCTGACGAATCAGGGAACGAAGTTGTTGGCGTTGATTTAACATTAAGAACCCCAGAGTGCCGTTGAGGACTGTGGCCCTTGAACCAGCTGGTTCAAGGCGGATCAGCAATGGCTACCGTAGGCTTCTCGGTACGAGCCGAGCTTGCTCAATAGTGACCAAGTACCAACCCTTATGTGTTGCTTATCGGCTCAGGGACGTACATCCTCTGACAAACACTCCAGGGTAAAACTGTGTGACTATGCAGTTAAGCACTATCCATGTGGTACTTTATTCAGTGCATGATGTAATGAGGCACTGAGCATTTCCATACGCTGGTTAAGTTGCTGTTGCTGTTCATTTTGCTGTTGTCGCTCTGCGTTTAGTTCATGGCAGATATTCAATGCGGCAATCGTTAATAGCTTAACCTCATTAGTTACCTTAGTACGTTCAGCCATCTCTTGCAATCGTTGGTTTAAATCTTGGGCAGCACGAACTAACGATGCCTCTTGTCCACTGGGACAATTAACACAAGTCGTTTTACCTAAAATTTCTACCTCAACCGCTTGATTATTCATGATAACTGAACTCTATTGGCGTAACTAAAGATGATTGTATCTAAGCAACCATCGAGGGGCAAACTATAGGTAAACTCAAGACAAGATTCAAGCTTTTCATATGGATAAATAGGACTTGATGAAGCAAAGACTTACTTATTGCTCAAATTGTCTAAAAGCAAGCCATAAACCTAGGATTGAGCGTTTTCCCGTTCGCCATGAAGTGATAGGATGACTATTATTTTTTTCTATGGTGCATAGACCATGAGCGATACCTCTTTTCCTAGTTACCCTCAATTAGCCAGCGAGCTGCAATCAGCATCGTTAGCCATTAATCCTGCTGAACTCCATGGCTTACTGGCCGGTATGTTAGCTGGTGGATTGAATTTAAATGATCAAAGTTGGCAACCGCTGTTATTCGATTACACCAATGATGGTATGGGCTGGCCAAGTTCTGCACTTGAGCAAGTGAAACGCTTGTTAGCGGCGACTCATGCCGAGTTAGATGGGCAAGACTTCAAATTAACCTTATTGGTGCCAGTAACGGATGATAATTCAGCGCTAATGCAATTTGCTGATGGCATTGCTGATTGGGTAAATCATTTTATTTCTGGTTTAGGCTTGACGGCGGTTAAGCTGACCAACCTCTCTAATCTCGGTAAGGAAGCGTTACAGGATTTGGAAGAAATCGCTAAACTTGGCATCGATGAAGACGATGATTTATCTCAACAAGCGCAACTGTTAGAGCAGGTTATTGAGCATATTAAGGCATGTGTCTTTATGTTGTACATTGATCTTAAAGCCAAAGGTCAACCAGATACTCAGTCCATCGTCCATTAAGTGAGGTAGCCGTGAGACAGGTGCAGTCTTTTGATGTGATTATTGCCGGTGGCGCCATGGCGGGGGCGACGTTAGCTTTAGCTTTGACTAAATTAGCCTCTCGACCATTATCTATCGCGATTGTTGAGCCGTATCCAACGGATCATCACCAGCATCCTGGCTTTGATTCTCGCTCTATTGCTCTTGCTCACGGTACGGTTGAGTTATTAAAGGCTTGGAGCTTATGGCCAAGCCTACAAGCTTTTGCTACCCCAATTACCCAGATCCATGTCTCCGATCGTTCTCATCTCGGTATGGTCAATATGAGTGCCAGTGAAGTTGGACTTGATGCTTTGGGTTATGTGGTGGAGCTTGCCGATGTTGGGCGGCAGTACGCTGAAAAAATTGCCGCTTGCCAAACCATTACTTGTTTCTGTCCTCTCAGTGTCGAGCAGGTGGAGCGGACACAGCAACAAGTTACGGTAACCTTATCAGATCAACAAGTCATCAGCGGTAAGCTATTGGTGGCGGCAGATGGTGCTTTATCCACCAGTGGTCAGCAGATAGGTTTAGCGCTTGCAGAGCATGATTTTGAACAAGTGGCGGTTATCGCTAATGTGAGATGCTCGCAACCTCACCAAGGCCGTGCGTTTGAACGCTTTACTTCATCTGGGCCTTTGGCCTTGTTGCCGTTATCGGATGACCGCTTATCTCTGGTATGGTGTTTGTCTCCTATGCAGGCTGAACAAATGAGCCAGGCAACAGAGCATGAATTTTTAAGTCAACTGCAAACGGCATTTGGTTGGCGGTTAGGGCGCTTTTTGCAGGTGGGGAAACGTGGTCATTATCCGTTGCGGTTGCGTCATCGTCCTCAAAGCATTGCTCATCGATTTGTCAGTATCGGTAATGCTGCCCAAACCTTGCACCCGATTGCCGGTCAAGGGTTTAATCTTGGTATCCGTGATATAGCAAGTTTGGCTGAAGTTTTAACGGATGGTGACCCTGCCTTATTAGGTGATTATGCACAATTAAGCACTTATCGCCAACGGCGAGAAGCCGATCGTCAAGCCACGATTCAGCTGACGTCATCATTAGTCCATCTGTTTTCAAATGACTGGCTAACGCTGCGAGTGGCTCGCAATCTTGGCTTAGTGGCAATGGAAAATTTACCATTGCTAAAAGCTCCCTTACTGCATCGCACATTAGGTGTGGTAAATCGATAAAGGTAAATGAATATGATGCACAGTGTCGATATTGCTATCGTTGGCGGTGGAATGGTTGGACTAACCTTAGCGGCAGCATTGAAACATTCTGATTTAAGAATTGCCGTAATTGAAAATAATTTACCTGAATCACAGTTAGCCAACTTACCCGATGTACGGGTATCGGCTTTAAGCCGCGCGAGTGAAACGGT
>SLFB01000076.1 GCA_007124475.1 Vibrio sp.
CTCACCATATCGGTAATATGAATCCATGGCATATACTGGGCACCTTTACCGATTGGTCCTCCTAATCCTAATCGATATGGCGGTAACATTTTTTTTAATGCTCCACCAGCAGGAGATAAAACGATGCCCGTGCGAAGTAAACAAACACGGGTCGTGGATGATTTTGCTCGCATGGCAATCGCTTCCCATTCAGCGCAAATATGATGAGAAAATTTAGTGCAAGATACTTGTAAACTCTCATCAAAAGGATGTTCGTGTTGATTACCATAATAACCGACCGCTGAGCCACTTAAGAACACTTGCGGAGGATGGGTGCTGGCATGGATGAGAGCAACTAACTGTTCGGTCAATTCCCATCGACTATGACAGATTTTCTGCTTCTGGGCTCTTGACCACCGTTTGTCTGCTATAGGTTCACCGGCAAGGTTTATCACCCCATCAAAATCATTTAGATTATTCAGTTGATTGAGTGAGTCAATGAAGTGCAACTTTGTGTTAGCGTGCGCGAGTGCCTGTTTAGCGTGCTTGATGTCACGAGTTAAAACGACGACTTCGTGGGTCATTAAATGCTTAATTAGCTCTCGTCCAATCAAGCCGGTTGCGCCAGTGATAAAAATCTTCATTTAAGCTCCTAGGTGGCAGAATTTGTTAAATAAACAAATACTTCCTCAGCTTAAGTAGAAGTGGCTACAGGTTCAAGTTTTTATCGTGATTCAGATAGAAATGTGATTTTGATCGAGATAAAGTATGGTATTAGCTTAGACTTATTGAAGGGCATAACATCATGAAATTGTTTTTTGCTTCAGACATACATGGCAGTTTACCTGCTGCTCAACAAGCAGTAGAACAGTTTATTTTATCTGGAGCCAACACCATGATCTTGTTGGGGGATATTTTAAATCATGGGCCGAGAAACCCAGTCCCAACGGGATATAATCCACCGGAAGTTGCGACATTATTAAATCAATTTGCATCCCAGATCATCGCGGTGCGTGGTAACTGCGATAGTGAAGTTGATCAAATGCTATTAACTTTCCCTATGATGAGTGATTTTGCTTGGGTCTTGCTACCGACTGGAGCGCGTATGTTTTTGACCCATGGACACCTTTACCATGATCAACAGTTGCCACCCCTGCAGGTAGGGGATGTTTTTGTACACGGGCATACACATATTGCGCGAGCAGAATATCGGGATGGACTTTACTTACTCAACCCGGGGTCAGTCACGTTTCCGCGTAATAACGGTAAGCCTAGTTTTGCTATTTTAGATGGTCACTGTTTTACCGTTCTAAGTTTTTCTGGCCAAGTGCTAGCCACAGTGGATCTTGAGAGTACTTTACACTCTGAAGCAAGAGAAGGCTGAGTGATAATAAGCTATAGTCACTGGCTATGTGGTAGGCGAGAACTAACATAGCCAGCCCTTTGCAGCGTTTTTAATTACAAAGGGAGATAAAGCTTGGTCATTAGCGGTCGATATGGCCAAGATGACGTTGTGGGTCAATCCTATCGCGGACTCTTTGTTTTAGTATTTTTGCTTCTGGAAAGCCATTATCACGTTTGCGCTCCCAAATCGAAATATTATCACAAAAAATCTCAAATCTACCGCCAGTGTCTGGGTGAAGGGCAACACTATCAAGCTCCTCACTAAAGGTATGTAGTAGCTCTTGGCTCAGCCATGCTGCTCTTAACATCCACTGACATTGGCGGCAGTAATAAATTTCAACTTTGGCTTTATGCATGATAAGTCAGTCTCATTGTTGATTTACTTTTCACCAAATAACACACTAGAGCCATGGTTCAAGCTGGTCAGGAGTAGTGTCTGATTATTAATGACATCAATTCGGCGGCTTTTTCTTGCGTCGAGCTTGAATAATTGGGTTATCAATTGTAACTGCTTAGCATTAAAATCTTTGCTATAGGATGAAGAAATATCCTTAAACTCTTTAGGTACAACTAATAAGTAGTTACCACTGATACTCCACTCACCGGATTCAGAAATACTAATGACATTATCTGGCCGATTTAGGGATGAAGTTTCACTTGCGTAGAGCTCGACACGAGACACTCTTAAATAAGTTCCATTGGGTAAATATTTGACATTAGACGATACATTTACCTTGTGTAGCGGTCCGACAGAATCGTTAGCGAGTGTTGTTTCTATTAGTGTCACCATCTTCGATTGCCATTCGCGCGACATCAAGATGTTATCAAGCTTGGTGTCATTGTTCCAATAAATCCACCCGCTGGCTAATGTGGATACCAGAAGTAAAAAAGCAGAAATTTGTTTAGTCATAATATACTCATTTTTGACAAACTTTATCGGTATCACTTGAGTTTGCAAAGATACGCAAGGTGATATTGTTTCTGGAATATTGCGGTAAATAAATATAGTTGAGTGTCAGTTGTCCATTATCGCCACCGGTAGCAATCACTTCTTTTAGAATGCGTTGATTCGACTGCATCAGGCGATGTTCTTTGATGCAGGATTGAATTAAAGGTAACCAGTTTGAGATGTCTGGGTGATTAGTTGGGGTACTGATCAATACGTCATTGACGACCGAAAGCTGGCGAAAGCTCGACGATGGTGGTGAGCTAAAAGTGAACACCAAAATAGGCAATAGCACCGCAATGAATAGCATCAAAAAAGAGGGTAAGCCCGAACGCTGCTTTAGATTGGCAATTAGCGATGGGTTTTCTGATGCTGGCGTTATGCTTTGTGTTTGCTTTGTGGATGAATGAGTAGCATTAACATTGGATGTCAATTCACTTTGAACGTCTGCAGGTTGCTCGCTTGATTGATACTCGGAGGGTGGTGTGGTATCAGTTAATTGTTCAATAGGAGCAATAAATTGATAACCACGCTTAGGTATTGTCTTAATAAACAGTGGTTGTTTCGTTGAGTCCTGGAGCATTTTGCGTAAGGTAGAAATCGCTTGTGTCAAACTTGAATCATCAACCTCAAAGCCTTGTTCGCGCCACACAAAATTATGTAATTCATCTCTGGCAATGATTTGATTGGGTTTTTGAATGAACATCAATAAGATTCTGCTCTCGTTGCTGCCGAGACGGACTTCTTGCTCACTAGGTTGTTCGATAAGTAAGTTAGCGGTTGAGTCAAAAACAAACCGATTAGCAAGAATAAATTTATTACCTAGATTGCTCATTGCATGCTTCTTTTGAATGTGAGTTAGTCAACATACGCCGTGAGGTTGGACAATGATATTTAGGTAAAAACAAACCACATTGTTCAAGCTATGTGCGGTGTTAGCCAACAGAAAACGTTAAAAAGCCGTATTTAAGACGGATGATTATGTTGCTGAACGATTTATCTATACAG
>SLFB01000218.1 GCA_007124475.1 Vibrio sp.
AAATCCGTTACGCTACGGAACATTTCAGGAAATAGGCTAATAATGCCAACCCACATGTGTTCTTCGCCTTATCGATTTAGAGTTAAAACGCAGGATCCCAGTCAACTTCGATCCGTTGAGCCGTGCGATCAATCTGCTTGATCACTTGCTCTTCAAGAAACGGAATTAATCGTTCCTTTTGTCCAAAAGCATCTTTAAGATTAGCTTTCACTACAAGAACATCGTTGGAGCCAGTTTCTAACATATCAATAACTTCACCAAGATCATAACCTTGAGTCGTTACCACTCGCATTCCAAACAATTCACGCCAGTAGAATTCATCTTCTGACAATTCCGGTAATGAAGCCGGATCAATTGAAATTTCAAAGTTGGTCAGCAGATGCGCATCTTCACGCACATCAAGACCGGCAAGCTTAGCAACCAAACCTTTGTTATGGCGCTTCCAGCTTTCGACCTTGTATTCAATCCATTCACCATTTTGGTTTATCAACCAAGGGCTATAATCGAAAATACTTTCGGGATTGTCTGTGTAGGACAAAACTTTAAGCCAGCCACGAATGCCATAAGAAGCACCAAACTTGCCTACAACAATCTTTTCGCTTTGCTCGCTCATTGCCTGTTTGCCTTTCATCGACATAAACTAGTTACTACTTATTATTAAGCCGCTTTTTGAGCGTCTTTAACTAGCTTAGCTACGCGATCAGATAGAGAAGCGCCTTGTGAAACCCAGTGGTTCACACGCTCTAGATCTAAACGTAGGCCTTCTTCTTGACCAGCAGCTGTTGGGTTGAAGAAACCAACTTTCTCAATGAAACGGCCAGTAGAAGCGTTGCGGCTGTCTGCTACAACAATTTGATAAAATGGACGCTTTTTAGCGCCGTGACGTGCCAAACGAATGGTTACCATGTCGTCCTCTTTGCTTTCTCAAAAATAAAATTAACCCCAACAACCATCAATAAGAATAGTCTGGGGTCTCGTGCCAAAATAAAGCCTCGGAATTTTACTCTTATTCCGAGGCTTTGCAAGGGGTTTAGCTACTTTTTCACCAGCATAAAGTGAATTTCAAAGTTGTGATTCAGGTAACAGCTTTAAAAAACACACAAAACTTAACAAGATAAAGACGATATTAAGTGGGATTAGCGGCCAAATGGATTAAAGCCACCGCCTCCGCCCATCATGCCTTGCATGTTACGCATCATGCCTTTCATCCCGCCCTTTTGCATTTTTTTCATCATTTTCTGCATTTGGGTAAATTGTTTCAATAAGCGATTGATATCTTGCACCTGAGTTCCTGATCCGGCTGCAATACGTTTTTTACGAGAGCCTTTAATCAGATCAGGATTTTGACGCTCTTTCATCGTCATTGAATTAATGATCGCTTCCATTTGTTTGAACATGCGATCATCAACTTTATCTTTAACGCCAGCTGGAAGCTGAGACATACCTGGGAGCTTATCTAGCATTCCCATCATGCCTCCCATATTTTGCATCTGGCCTAATTGCTCACGAAAATCTTCTAAATCAAAGCCCTTCTTCTCTTTGAACTTTTTCGCTAGCTTCTCGGCTTTATCCTGATCGACGTTGCGCTGCAAATCTTCAATCAACGATAACACATCGCCCATACCAAGAATACGCGATGCGATGCGATCTGGATGAAAAGCTTCCAGCGCATCAGTTTTTTCACCGATACCCAAAAATTTAATTGGCTTACCCGTAATATGGCGTACAGAAAGTGCCGCACCACCGCGAGCGTCACCATCGACTTTGGTTAAAATCACCCCTGTCAGTGGTAATGTTTCTCCAAAGGCCTTAGCGGTATTAGCAGCATCTTGACCTGTCATGGCATCAACCACAAACAAGGTTTCAACGGGATCAATCGCCGAATGAAGCGCTTTAATCTCGCTCATCATGTCTTCGTCAATCGCCAATCGACCCGCAGTATCTACCAGCAACACATCGTAAAATTTCTTTTTCGCGTGATCGACAGCTGCTTGAGCGATATCAATGGGATTTTGATCCGCCGAAGATGGGAAGAAATCAACACCGAGATCATTGGCTAGGGTTTCTAACTGCTTGATCGCCGCCGGGCGGTAAACATCCGCGGACACCACCAGTACTTTTTTCTTATCACGCTCTTTTAGCAACTTAGACAGTTTACCGACGCTGGTGGTTTTACCCGCACCTTGTAAACCGGCCATTAAAATCACCGCTGGCGGCTGAGCCGCCAAATTAAGTGCTTCATTCGATGCACCCATTACCGCTTCTAACTCGCGGCGAACAATTTTTATAAACTCTTGCCCTGGGGTTAAAGATTTAGACACCTCAACACCAACGGCATTTTCTTTCACCCGGTTAACAAAGTCTCGCACGACTGGCAAAGCAACGTCGGCTTCGAGTAAGGCCATACGAACTTCGCGTAACGTATCTTTAATGTTGTCTTCGGTAAGACGTCCTTTACCACTAATATTTTTTAGGGTTTTCGATAATCGATCAGTTAAATTTTCAAACATTGGCTTCTCTTCGCGATTAGGCGACTAATAGCACTGAGTATACCTTAGCCAAATGGCTAGGCATACCCATAGCATAGACGGGATTCGCTTTCTTTTATCGATCAATAAGACACTTCATCGCGAAAGTCACTGTCTGGCTTAAAAATCCAAGCCTTACAACGTAGCCCATTACCACTCAACAAGGTATAATTCTACAACTCAGCCACTATCGTTTGTGATAAGCATGGATAATTTAATCGCGATTGTTGCCGCTATTTTTTACTTTTTATCAATTGCAGCAATTGTCCCAGGACTGGTTAACCAAACCGGCATCAAAGCCAAAACTGTCTTCATTAGCGCCACACTGGGGCTAGTGTTGCATGCGTGGTTATTAAGTGGATTAATTTTACAAGGGCATGGGCAAAATCTTAGTATCCTCAACGTTGCCTCATTGATCAGTTTTATTATCTCTTTGGCAATGAGCCTAGCGCTATTCAAAGTGCGCTTATGGTTCTTACTGCCAGTAGTTTACAGCTTCTCTGCCATCAATTTATCTGTCGCAACTTTTCTGCCAAGCAGCTTTATGACTCACATTGATCAATATCCTGGCTTGATGGCACATATCGTATTGGCGCTATTGGCTTACTCCACCTTAACGATAGGCGCCTTATATGCATTGCAGCTCGCTTTCCTTGATCACAAATTAAAAGCGAAAAAGAATTTATCGATAAATTCAAATCTCCCCCCATTAATGATGGTTGAAAGACAATTATTTCTGATCATTTTAATCGGCAATGCTTTATTAACGGGCACGCTACTGACAGGCGCGATTTTTGTTGAAGATATGT
>SLFB01000107.1 GCA_007124475.1 Vibrio sp.
AGCAAAGTCACCTTGACCCCCAGTTCGCCCAAATGTACCGCGGCGGTAGCACCAGCGATCCCACCACCAATGATGGCAACATGCGGAGCTTGCTTTTCTGGTTTAGTAAGTAACATTTCACTGCCGTTGGTCATTATGATGCTGCCTATTCTAAAACGTGTACAAGGTTATGAAAATCACAATTTTCACAAGGTTTTATCTAAAGGTATAAATCAATGAGTAGATACGATTTATTCACTCAATGGTTTACTCTTTTAGGTAAAAAATTTTTATAAAAAATGCTTGACTGCTTATTGATAAATTGTGCTTTGCCATAGACCTTATATAAGCATATTGAGATAAACTTGAGCCCTATTGGCTTAGCGCGATAGCATGCCCTCGCCGTCAAAGAGTTATCCCAACATTTATCCACCGATTTTGTGGATAAGTTATTTACTTACTCAAATTATGATCCGCTCAGCCATTGCTTAGTAGGCGTCAACAGCCGTTGCAACATGCTGCGTACCACCACGGCTAGCGTAACAAAAGTAAGCATAGGCAGAACCAACCACATCGATAAATGAACCACTGGCTGGAGCTCAAATCCCCACACCATCAGAGCTGCCACGATAAAATCAGCACTAATGGCAGCCACAAGGCCAGCAATCAATGCCATGACGCCATACTCCGCCCATAAGGTTGCTTTCACACTACGACGGCTTGCTCCCAAGGTTCGGTAGAGCTGTATTTCCTGCTGCCGCTGAGCCAAACTTAGCCGCAATAAAGTGAAAATCAGTAACATGCCAGCGAGCAAACCTAAACCCGCTAATACTGTCATTGACCAAATAATCTGCGTCAACAGTTGCTGAATTTTCTCCCCCATGGTGCGAATATCCATTAAGCTCACCGTGGGGTGCTGCCGAGATAATTGGTTCAGTAAGGCTTGATCGTCTGAGCCAATCCGAAAACTTACCATCCAGCTTCCCGAAATATTCGCCATCACATCGGAGGAAAAAATAAAGAAAAAGTTTGGTTTCATTTCACGCCACTCAACATGACGGATAGTATTAACAACCGCACTGATTGCTTGCCCACCAATCATAAAAGTCAGCTTATCACCAATCGTAATATCAAGCTCTTGTGCCAGTGACTGCTCGATAGAAACACTCTGCTTGGGTAGCCACTCTCCGGCAACAATTGGGTTGTAAGCGGGTAGCGTATCACTCCAAGTAAAATTGAGCTCTCGACGTAATGCATTTGGCCCATCTCCATGTTCAATTCTCTCTTGGGCAACTTGGCCATTAATATGAGTGAGTCGACCACGAATAATAGGAAAAGCAGGTGAACGTTCTAATCCCGCATCATCAAGCGCCAATAAATAGCTTTCCTTCTCATGATCAGCAATATTGATCGCAAATGCATTAGGGGCATCAGCGGGCAAAACTCTTTGCCAATCGGCAAGCAAATCGGTTCTCACTAGCCACATGACTGCTAACAACATTAAAGACAGTGAGAGAGCCCCAAATTGTAACCCCGTGGCTAAACTAGAACGATTGATGCGACTGACCGCCAACCTCATCGCAGGCTTTAATGGCAGCCACTTCATTACGCGGATCAACAAGAGACTGATCACGGCAAGGACTAAAAATAAGCCCAAAATACCAAATAAAATCATCCATACTAATCTGTTTTGCCAATAAATCACCACTAATGGCAATATAGGAACCGCCAACAACAGTAAGTTCGAGAAGATTCGCGGTGCTGGGTCAACACGCTGAATAACACTGGCTGCGCTAACATTCAATAAAGACCCTAGTGGGATACCGAGTGCAGGTACAGCAATGAGTAAACTGGATAGCAGTGCAATTGCAATGGGTTGTACACTATAGCTCGGTAAAGGATCGGGTAATAAATCAACCAAAGGGATCCTTAATAAAAACTCCAGGCCAATGCCGATCACGATCCCACCGACTGCTGCACAAGCAAAGAGCGCCACGATTTGAGTCGCCAGCCAGCGTACTAACCAAGCTCGGCTGGCTCCTAAGCTTTTTAACATCGCAATGGTACGTTGACGCGTAGTGACATAATGCTGACAGGTGAGAACTAGCGTCGTGGCAGCCATCATTATCACTAAAGCCACGGTTAATGATAAATAGGCTTGGCTACGCTCAAAAATCTGATTGTTTTGGGTAGCACTCTCATGATCGCGCCACTCATCGCTGGGCGTTAATTCCAGCGCCGCTTTCAGCTGCTCTATCTGCTCTTCTGCAGCACGAATAAATAAACGAAACTGAACTCGACTCCCTAATTGCAATGCCCCTGTTCTCGCCACATCATCTTGATGAATGTAAACCACAGGCATTTGCTGAAATGGGTTAAAACTTAAACCCGGCTCATTAATCACCCGACCACTCACCTGAAATTCGGTGTCACCTAAAGTCACACTATCGCCAATATTGACGTTAAGTTGAGTAAATACCCGATCATCCAACCATAACTGATTCGCTTGTATGCGATGAGTTATATGCTCACCATCGCTCAGTATCATTTCTCCTAACAACGGGTAAGCATCGTCTACGGCTCGCACCCCGACCAGCTGCATCCCTTGGTCACTAAACGCCATGGTGGCAAAGCGAGTCATTTGTGAGGTAGAGAGCGCGTTATCGGCGCTCAGTTGCAACAAAATATCTGGAATAGGGTTAGAAGACACATAGACACTATCTGCGGTTAACGCTTCTTTACTTTGCTTGATAACCACTTGTTCCATTCGCTCAGCTAAGGCGGCCAAGGCAAACACACAAGCGATAATTAAAGTTAATGCGAGCGCGATAGGCCACAACTGACCATGTCGAATTTCACTTAAACTCCAACTCAACAAGCGTCTATTTAATGCTGGATAAGGCGCGCTTTTCACTGGCTTTCCTCCAAGTGTCCCGCTTGCATATAGAAGCGTCGCTGACAGCGAGCAGCTAATTTAGGATCATGGGTAATTAAGACTAAAGTGGTTCCATGCTGTTGATTGAGTTCAAATAATAAATCAATCACTTTACTCGCTGTTTCTTGGTCTAAATTCCCTGTCGGCTCATCAGCAAACAGAATTTTGGGCTGAACCATAAAAGCTCTAGCAATCGCCACACGCTGCTGTTCTCCTCCAGAAAGTTGCTCTGGGGAATGATGTAATCGATGGCCAAGACCTACGGCCTTTAGCAGTGCCTCGGCACGCGCTTTATCTTCCGCTTCACCTTTTAGTAAGCAAGGTAAAGTCACATTATCCAATGCGCTCAAACTAGGGATCAGTAAAAAACTTTGAAAAACAAAACCGATGGAATGGCTGCGGATCGCTGCCCTTG
>SLFB01000236.1 GCA_007124475.1 Vibrio sp.
AGGTAAAAAAGGTCCACAAGCGACTGAAGTCACCCCTCTTTAAGCCCAAGTTCTAAACGCATTGCTTTCGCGCTGCGTTTCTCTTCTCCATCTCCCCGTCATGTTATATAAGAATCCATTAAAATATAACAGGCTATTTAAATAGACTATGTGATTGGGGCGAACGAACGTAGCCAACACCCCTGCAGCTTCAAGTAGGAAGGCTATAACTGGCTATTTAAACATCACTATTTATTTTATTAGGAATAACTATGTCTCGCCGATCAACCAGGCAGCGTCAATGGTACAAACTCTCTCGCCAAAAAAAGACCGTTGGTAGTCATCATTAAGCCCAGCTCTATTTGACTCAACCACTTTTCAAGCTCTGACTGCAGCAGCCCCTACCGCTTATTTCTACAACATCATTATTAATGGCGCGAAAGATAAACAGGCCCTCGGTAAACTCCTCTCTTTTGCATCAATCTACTTTACAAGCGTTACTTTCACGTTACGATCACTGCAAAACAATGCTCTTTACCTTACTTGAGCCGGATAATGAGGGTTTTATGCTATCAGACATTGATATTTGCAGAGCAACTAACTTACAAAACATTAAAAATGTCGCCATCAAAACAGGGCTATTGCCCACGGAATTTGATAGCCAAGGTGCCTACAAAGCGAAAGTATCATTACACTGTTTACAACGGCTGAATAATAGCGCACGGGGTAAATTAATCTTAGTCACAGCGATCAACCCCACGCCTCTTGGAGAGGGTAAAACAGTGACCACAATAGGCTTAGCACAGGGGCTGGCCCAATTAGATCAATCCGTTATCGCTTGTATCCGCCAACCCTCTATGGGGCCAGTGTTCGGTGTCAAAGGCGGCGCTGCGGGTGGTGGCTATTCACAAGTAGCTCCAATGGAAGAACTCAACTTGCATCTTACCGGAGATATTCACGCCGTCACCTCTGCACATAACCTGGCCGCGGCTGCCATTGATGCGCGCCTGTATCATGAGACACGTTTAGGTTATCAAGGCTTCTATGCACAAACTGGATTACCGGCTCTGCGTATTGATGCCAAACGTATCACTTGGAAACGGGTTATGGATCATAATGATCGTGCTCTACGCTATATTACCGTTGGCCGTAACCCTGCAGGTCAAACCTCAAATGGTATTGAGCGCGACGATGGTTTTGATATTGCCGCGGCATCTGAATTAATGGCAATCTTAGCATTAGCCAACAACTTAACCGATTTACGTCGTCGTATCGGTCAAATCGTGGTCGCTTATGATATTGAAGGTAACCCTATCACTACCGAAGACTTAAAAGTGGCAGGAGCGATGGCAGTAAGCATGAAAGAAGCAATGTCACCGACACTCATGCAAACCTTAGAAGGCGTTCCAACATTAATTCATGCCGGTCCATTTGCGAATATAGCCCATGGTAATTCATCCATCATTGCCGATGAGATTGCTGGCAAGCTAGCGAACTTTACCGTCACTGAAGCGGGTTTCGGATCAGACATGGGGTTTGAAAAAGCCTGTAATATCAAAGCACAAGTGGCAAATAAAGTGCCAGACTGTGCGGTAATCGTCACCACGTTACGTGGTATTAAAGCCAATTCAGGACAATTTGACCTTAAACAAACGGACAGTAAGCAACTTTTTAAACCTGATGGTGAAGCACTCACCGCAGGGTTTGAAAATGTGAAATGGCACATTAACAATATCAACCGTTATGGCATTCCTGCTGTAGTGGCCATCAATCGCTTTCCCCAAGACAGTCAGGAAGAGCTACAACAGCTAACCGACATGATCCGCAGTGTAGATAATCAGATCGGCGTTGCTATTTCAGACGCATTTACACAAGGAGGTCGAGGGGCGCTAGAACTGGCACAGCAAGTTATCGCACAATGTGAAAAACCAACCAACTTCAAACCTCTTTATCAAGCTGACAACTCACTAGTAGATAAACTCACTGCAGTAGCGAAAAGTTATGGTGCGACGGAGATTAAGCTCAGCGATCTTGCCCAGCAACAGCTTACTGAATTACAAACGCCAGCTTATCAACATTTCTCTGTTTGCTTGGCGAAGACTCCGATGTCTTTAACCGATAATCCGGCGATCAAAGGTGCTCCAGAAGGGTTTATTTTAACCATTCGAGAGCTGAAGTTATGCGCTGGGGCTGAATTTATTTATGCCCTATGCGGTAACGTCCTTACCATGCCGGGACTGCCAGAAAAGCCGAGCTTTATGGACATTGATCTTGATGAACAAGGCAATATAGTAGGTTTAAGCTGACTAGAGCGGGATTGATATGCTGTAGGAATATTATAGGAATAGTAGATGAGAGCCCAAGATGGCTCTCATTCTCCCCATCGGCATAACCAAACGATCTGATTGGGTTAAGCCAACATCACTGAATCTGCAACTAAGACCGAAATAAGTCACAACATCATAGATAAATGGTTAACGTAATCCATGCAAAAACTCAGCTCGTGTTGCAGGATTAGATTTAAAAATGCCCCCTAGCGCCGTCGTCGTCGTGACACTCGTGGCATCCATAACACCACGCGATTTGACACAGTAGTGAGTGGCATCAATAGTAACCGCAACGTCATCAGACTCAAGTAAAGTCTGCAGCGCGACAAGTACCTGTTGCGTTAATCGTTCTTGTACCTGAGGGCGCTGTGCAAAGAAGCGGACTATACGATTGATTTTTGATAAACCGATAATCTTACCACGCGGAATATAAGCTACCGCGGCTTTACCATCGATAGTCACTAAATGATGCTCACAAGTGCTGGTCACCGTAATATCTTTGACACGCACCATTTCACTGACGTTCATTTTATTTTCAATGACGGTAATTTTGGGGAAGTTTTTATAATCAAGACCTGAGAAAATTTCATCGACATACATTTTGGCAATGCGCTGCGGTGTTTCTTGCAGGCTATCATCCGCTAAATCTAGACCTAACAGATTTAATACTTCCCGCATATGGTATTCGATTTTCGCTTTTTTCTCTTCGCGACTTATTGAATTGAGTCGCATTGGTGTTTCTTGACCACGGGCTTCTAACGCCGTTTTCACCAATTGGGCAGACTCGCTCAAACTAGACATTTCCCTACCTCTTATTTACCCCGTTTGAATGGCAGCTAAGAATACTCGCATTTGGCGGGAATTACATCCCCATTTTGTAGACGGGCATTATTGTTATATACCCAAACAACTTGGAGTTGCA
This sequence comes from Vibrio sp., assembly GCA_007124475.1. Classification (GTDB taxonomy): domain Bacteria; phylum Pseudomonadota; class Gammaproteobacteria; order Enterobacterales; family Vibrionaceae; genus Vibrio. The sequence continues at coordinate 3,229 of SLFB01000236.1, forward strand.
GGTAGGCGGCAAGTGAGTAAGTCCCCATGAGCATAGATAGACTATGTGATTGGGGCGAACGAACGTAGCCAACACCCCTGCAGCTTCAAGTCGG
>SLFB01000030.1 GCA_007124475.1 Vibrio sp.
CTTTAGTATGCTAGATTTAAGGAAAAGAAAAACTGACAGAATAATTTATTTCACATCCCTATTTAAAAAGACATTGCACAGCTCATTGACATCGTCAATGCATAATGAACTGAAAAAGCTCGGATAAACTTAAAGTAGACTATAGTAAGCCTCTTAATGGAAAACGCTCTACCATTACACTCTTAAATACGGAACAAAAATTTAAAAAGGAAACCTATTTTGTCTATCCTTAATTTATATCGTTATTACTTACGCTTGAGTGATTATGGATTAGAACAGCTAGTGAGTACTACATTAGATGAGATTGCCGACCAATTATGCAGCAGTCCTCGCTATGCACGTATTTTACTACAACAAATGCAGCAGCAAGGTTGGCTCTCGTGGCAGCCTAAAGTTGGCCGAAATAAGCGTTCAAAGCTGTGTTTATTGCAAGATCCTGAACAACTCAAGGAACAGCTAGCCAATGACTGTATTTTACGTGGGCAATATGACAAGGCATTGGATCTGTTAGAGCAAAATGAACAGATTTTCGCTCGCCTATTACAGCAAACCTCCGGTGCTTCAATGCACGAAGGGCGATTACATATCCAACTGACCTATCGCCGCCCCTTTCAAGCTCTGCTGCCCCATCATCCACAACGTAATAGTGAACGTTTCTTAGTGCGACAAATTTACGCTTGCTTGGTCCGTTGTGATGCTGACGGACAAGTACAACCGGAACTGGCTCATCATTGGCATTATGATGCTGAACATTATCAGTGGCGCTTTTATTTACGCCCAGAGTTGACTTTTCATGACGGACAAATGATTGATGCACAGAGTGTTGTCGAGCTCTTTGCACACTTAAAATCCTTACCGAATTATCAGCATGAACTTGCTCATTTAAAGCGCATTAGTGCTCCGCATCCACGGGAAATACTGTTTGAATTTACCGCCCCGGATCAAAGCTTTGCAGGTCTGATTAGCGGTGTCAGTTATTCTATTCAGCCGGTTAAACAGCTTCAGAAAACGACTACCAACGTGATTGGCAGTGGCGCATTCAAGGTTTACAACCATAGCGATAAACAATTAGTACTGCATGCTTTCAATGGTTATTATGGCTGCCGTTCATTATGCGACCACATTACCATCTGGTTGTTTGACCAAGATACAACTACAGATGGCGATGCCATCCCTCACGCTGGCCGAAGCTGTCAATATTACGTATCGACAGAGTCGACCAGCATAGAAAACGAACAGATTAATCAGTTCTCGCGCCAAGAAGACGGTGCAATTTTTATACTAAATAACCATCACGCGGAGACGCGGCTTAACCTCCAGCAACGCCAATGGCTAATGAGCCTGCTCACCGCCAACGCCTTATGGCGTGATTTAGTTCATTCAAACCTCAACCCTGCCAATCATTTATTACCTTGTTGGAGTAAATTATCTCAATTACCGGCCATTAAATGTGACTTACCAGCCTCAATTACTATTGCCGTTTACAACTACATCACCTTGATTGAATGTGCCGAAGCGATAGCAAAACAGCTTAATGCTCAAGGTATCGAAGTCACCATAACTAGTTACGACTATCAGGACTTACTACGAAAAGCCCAACAAGGGCAACTGCACGAAACACTGATATTAAGCAGTATTAACTTAGATGATAATCGTCATACCAGCGCGTACCAGTTTCTGTATAGTAACCCTCTTCTGCATCATGCACTTGGTGATATGCTCAGTAGCTGGCTACGTCAATCTTTGGTAGAGATTCGAGCAAGTGTCAGTATCGATAAGTACCTCTCCGTATTAGAGCCACTCGTCGCAACCTTGATCCAGCATGGTGTTTTACAGCCACTCTATCACGAGCAGCAAGTACTTAGGTTTCATGAGTTAATTCACAATGTCGCTTTAACCACCTGGGGATGGCCTGAATTAAAGCAGGTCTGGACAGGAAATTAGCGAGTGCAGGAGGCGTGTGTGATGGTTTGACTCTCTTTTGCTATCAGTGCTCGGTCGTTTTCTAGCGATAAGATTAATATCTGACGCATCCAATCCGGCAATTGTGGATTTATTTGGTAATACACCCATTTTCCGCGCCGCTCATCAATCACCAAACCGTTTTTACGCAGCTCAGCCAAATGACGAGAGACTTTGGGTTGACTAAGAGAGAGTGCGGTCATTAAGTCACACACGCACAGTTCTCGATGCTGACTTATTAGTAATAATGATTTAAGCCGAGTCTCTTCAGCTAATGATTTATAGAAGGTTAACGTATCACACATAACAAACACATATGAAAAATCAGATGCGTTTGAAGTTAAGGCTTTCGAAGCAAAAAGTCAAAGATCAATGCTGTTTTTTCTTACTCATTGGCAAAAAGTAAAAAGCAAAGTACCATCTTAATGGTTTCCTTGGTTGACCTTCACAACAGCAATGATTAAGATCACATTTCTAAATGGTCAATAGGAGATTCAGTGCATGCCACTTACGCCGCCTTAGAGCGACCTTCACCTCTCAATTCACACCTTTGATTTCATTTTTTACAGAGAAAAAATATGTTACAGAATATTAAGCGCGATTGGTTCTCCAACGTGCGAGGGGATGTTTTAGCTGGTTTAGTGGTTGCGTTAGCACTGATCCCAGAAGCAATTGCCTTTTCAATTATTGCTGGTGTTGACCCCAAAGTGGGTCTATATGCTTCTTTTAGTATGGCAGTGGTTATTGCCTTTACTGGCGGACGCCCGGGGATGATTTCCGCTGCAACCGGCGCTATGGCTCTATTAATGGTCACGCTGGTTAAAGAACACGGCCTAGAATATTTATTAGCGGCGACACTGCTCACTGGGGTACTACAAATTGTCGCCGGTTATCTAAAACTGGGTAATTTAATGCGTTTTGTATCGCGTTCAGTGGTTACGGGTTTTGTTAACGCCTTAGCAATATTAATTTTTATGGCCCAACTTCCAGAGCTGACTAATGTCACCTGGCATGTTTACGCTATGACATTAGGTGGTTTAGGTATTATTTATCTTTTCCCTTATGTACCAGTGATCGGAAAAATGCTGCCTTCGCCACTAGTGTGTATCGTCGTACTCACCGCGATTGCTTTAGGCTTTGGTATCGATATTCGTACTGTCGGTGATATGGGCGATCTACCCGATACACTGCCCATTTTCTTGTGGCCTGATATACCGCTTAACCTAGAAACCTTAATGATCATCTTACCTTACTCTGCGGGTCTTGCTGTGGTGGGTTTGCTTGAGTCAATGATGACCGCGACGATTGTTGATGACCTCACCGATACAGGCAGTGATAAAAA
>SLFB01000277.1 GCA_007124475.1 Vibrio sp.
ACTGATCGGTAAAGGCCTCAAAATGGCCGACTTTGCGCGACGTTGTCGCGTTATTTATTTTATTACTATTATTGAGAATTATATATGGGTTTTACCTCGCTCGGTCTTTCTGCGCCAATCCTTAAAGCTATTGAAGAGAAAGGATATAATACGCCTTCGCCGATTCAGTTACAGGCTATTCCTGCGGTGTTAGCAGGCAAAGACGTGATGGCGGCTGCTCAGACCGGCACAGGAAAAACGGCTGGCTTTACACTACCTATTTTAGAGTTATTGGCAAATGGCGCAAAGGTTCGACCAAATCAGGTTCGCGCTTTGATCCTGACACCGACTCGTGAACTTGCCGCTCAGATCCAAGACAATGTATTAGTCTATGGTCGTCATCTGCCGTTAAGTAGTGCAGTGGTGTTTGGTGGGGTAAAGATTAACCCACAAATGCAGCGAATGTGCAAAGGAGCGGATGTCTTAGTGGCAACTCCAGGTCGATTAATGGATTTGTATAATCAAAATGCGGTCAAGTTTGATCAACTGGAAATCTTAGTTTTGGACGAAGCGGATCGCATGTTAGATATGGGTTTTATTCGTGACATCCGTAAGATACTGAAATTATTGCCAGAAAAGCGTCAGAACTTATTATTTTCGGCAACATTTTCGGCCGAAATCCGTGAGCTTGCCAAAGGCTTAGTTAATAACCCGGTTGAGATCTCAGTTAGCCCTGCCAACTCAACAGCAAGAACCGTTGAACAGTGCATTTATCCTGCTGATGTGAAAAAGAAACCAGCGATGTTGGTTAAGCTAGTCAAAGAGGGGAATTGGCAGCAAGTGTTGGTATTTATGCGAACTAAGCATGGTGCTAACCGTTTAGCGACTTATCTCAATGAACAAGGCTTAACCGCTGCTGCGATTCACGGTAATAAAAGCCAAGGTGCACGTACGCGAGCGTTGGCAGATTTTAAAGCCGGTGAGGTACGTATTTTAGTCGCTACAGATATTGCCGCGCGTGGTATTGATATTCCACAACTGCCTCAAGTGGTGAATTTTGAATTGCCGAAAATTGCAGAAGATTACGTGCACCGCATTGGCCGTACCGGACGAGCTGGTGAGGTAGGTAAAGCTATCTCCTTAGTGAGTGCCATTGAAGCACCAGAATTATTTGCCATTGAACGGTTAACTCAAGCCTTGCTGCCGCGTATAAATTTAGCTGGATTTGAGCCAACTAATACGCTGCCTGAATCGAAATTAGATACTCGACCTTTGAAACCGAAAAAGCCTAAAAAGCCCAAAAAAGCCACTGGTGCAATAGGGAACAAGAAAGGCCCATCAACGGAGAATAAAGCGAAAGTTGGTCATCGAGGTCAGTCTGCTGGGCAAGCTCGCACAGCGAAAAAAGCGAGTAATCATTCAGCGCCGAAAAAACCGGCCGCACGTCCTGGTCGAAGTGCTTCCAACCCAGTAACTAAAAGTAAATAATACATAGCGATACCCTTGCCGCCTACTTACAACCCCCCAGTTGTATCGGTATCGAACCTGGATCTGTTGCTCTTTCGAACAAAATAACCGCGAAAGGTCAACAGATCTTAGTAAACCTTGGCTTTTGCTTTGTCGAGTAAAGAGAAAACTTAGCGCTTTGCTTTTGCATGTATTAATCTTAGTGATGAATATAAGCATGTATAGGTGATAAGGAAATGCAAAAATATACACAACTGGCAGTGGTGCTAGGGGCGATGTTTTCTGGTTCAGCGATTGCAGCGACAGCGGTTGCTGATGCGCGCGGTAATGCCATGGGGAATACTGGGGTGACAACCGCAGATTACCTATTAGCGCCTTTTTATAACCCGGCGCTCACAGCGGTATACCGTAGCCGAGATGATTTTGGCGTATTATTGCCAGCAATCGGCATTAATCTTCGAGACAGTGATGATAATATTTCAACCATTGATGACTTGCAGGATGCGATAGACGTTTTTGAAAACGGCAACCAATCAGTAGCGCAAATTGAACGTTTAAGCGGTTACTTAGATGAGTTGAGTAATAATAAGCCTTTGGCGGTGTATGGCGGTGCTGGGATAGCGGTAGCTATTCCGATGAATAAAGTATCACTCAACTTTTTTGCTCGTGGTTATGTAGAGTTATTAGCAAAAACAGATATTGCTCAAGTATCAGGAATGACAGCACAGGATATAGAAGATCGTTATAACAGTTCTGAAGTTAATATTATGGCTTTTGGTTACTCAGAATATGGCTTGGCGTTAGCGAAGCGTTTTGAATACCGTGGTCATGAATGGGCTTTCGGCCTAGCCCCTAAATTACAACAATTTAAGACGTATCAACACAGTATGACAGTTGAAGACTTTGATCTGGATGATTACGATCAAAGTGAAGTCAGTGATAGTGCTTTCAACCTTGATGTCGGGCTGGTGTGGCTAAAAGACAATTATCGTGCTGGTATTGCGGTGAAAGATTTGTTTGGTCAGAAGATCGCCACCTTTGAAGATCAAAACCAATATAATCTAAATACGCAAGTGACGGTGTCTGCTGGTTATGTCACGGACTTTTTTACAGCAGCGATTGATTTAGATTTGACTAAGCAAAAGCGCTTTAATGGCACTGGAGACGATACTCAATTCTTGCGTTTTGGTGTTGAGGGTAATGCATGGCGCTGGGCACAACTACGCGCTGGTTATGAGATTGACCTAGAAAGTAATCTTGATAACACGATCACTGCCGGGATCGGCATCAGCCCGTTTGATGTTGTGCGCTTTGATTTAGCAGGTAACTATGCAGGTAAGCATCAGATGGGGGTTGCTGCGAATCTGTCGTTCACTTTCTAATCAGCAAAGAGGTGGTGAGCCGATGATATGACGGCTTGCTTCCATCAGTTGTTGTGTGTAAATAAATAAAAGCCGCTTCTTGTTTGTATTGAACTTGAAGCGGCTTTTTTCATCTTACTCAACTTTTAAAGTGATAACGTTAAGTTGCTTGACTAGCTTTTATTTGATTGCTTTATCTATTATTTGATTAATAAACTGATGATGGTTTTTCACTTCATCACTCACGTGTCTTGATAAACGGATTTTACGAATATGCTGTAACTGGGCTAGCGCTTCAGAGCGAGTGACAAAATCGTGTTCACTTTCAAACTCAGGGTCTAGATTCGCTATGGCGATAAGCCGTTTCACATAACTAACTTGTAGCATCTGACTGATGGTATTGACTTTTCTTGGATCAACGAAAATGGCTTTGGTTAATTCGCTAAGCATTTGGTGCACAGTGTATTCATTACCATACAGACGACTATCGCTTAAACGCATGGTGACATTGGGGTGCAGCAGATGATCCAGGATCATTTGTTGCATGGTAAATAAACGTTGATGAGGTTTAGGATCTTCATTGCTTCCCCACCGCTCAAATCCACGTCGTTGTGGTTGCATATAATTAAGCAGCGGCATCATTTCTTGCAGCACATCAGGAGCAAACACATAGTCAGCGAGTATGCGCATAGCACGTTGTTGATCCGCTAGTGGCACTGGCGTGAATGGTTTCACTTCTGACTGTTGCCCAACGACGGCTCGCTCAACATAAATACCACCAATAAAACGTGATACGACATTCGCTTGATTGAGGTAATGACCAAGCAACACATTAGCACTGCTTAAGATCTGTTGATGAGACTGACCAGGAACTCGTGCGGTTTGAATTAATTGTGGGTAGGTGTGTTTAATCAGCTCAAACCGTTGCGTTGCATAGGTAATAGGATCTGAGCTGTGCGCTCCAATCATAACTCGAGGATCGATATGTATACCGGGGAAGCGCATGTCATCGGCATCGTTACCAAACGCTAATTCAGGCTGATGAGAGCGTTGTAAGATAGCTTCTAAGCGTTGTGCTTGTTGCTTTGGATCCTCTAATGCAGGAGAGTAACCGTATTCTATCGCCCACATATCGTAGGGGCCGGGTAAATAGCTGTAGTAATCCCCTTGCTCTTTGCCGACAGGAGCTAAGTTAATCGGTGTGTAATCCATGACAGATCCTGATAGAACCCCTTGAGTAACAGACTTATCATGAATTTGTTCATTATCCCATAACGAGTGGGATTTCATATTGTGACTAAGCCCAAGGGTATGTCCCACTTCATGCATTACTAAATGGCGTAGACCTTGCTGTAAACGTTGATTGCTGGCGAAGTCATCACCACTTGGTAGGCCATAAGTTGCTCTGGCCATCATGAGTCCTTGCTGTAAGGAATGGGCCGCAGAGCAGACAACCTGCTCACCATTGATGGTATGAGTATGTGGCTGCTGAGTTAAGGTAAATGGCGCAAAAACTTGCTCGGTTAGCCACACGTTAGATAAAAACACGTGCTCTAACATGATATTTGCAGCGATGATCTCTCCTGTTAAAGGGTTGGCAAGAGAAGGCCCATAGCCCCCAAAAAGTGGTCGAGGGGATGAGGTCCAACGTATGACATTGTAGTTAATATCTCCGGCTTCCCACTCGGCATCATCGGGCTGCTCTTTTACCACGAGTGCATTTTTAAATCCTGCTGCCTCAAATGCAATATTCCAGCCCTCGACACCTTGTCGAATCGCTTCTCGCCATTCATGAGGGGTGGTATTTTCTATCCACCATACAATGGGTTCGACAGGTTCAGACATCGCTTGCTCTGGGTGTTTTTTCTCCAAATGCCAGCGATTAATCACATCACCATAGGGAGTCCAACTGCTGTCAGTCATGCGGTCAAAGGATTGGCTGAAATAACCGATTCGCGCATCATCCGCACGTGGCTGATAATTATTGTCAGGCAAAGCGATCAATGAATGCTGAAGGCGGATTTGAGTAATTCGCGCATCCGCTTGAGCGTCTGAACTTTCTTGCGGATCATTATTTAAAAATACGTAGTCGATCACGACATCGACATTATGAGGATAGACTCTTTCGGCGCTAAAGCGTGAGCGATGCTCAAGTAATTCACCCATCATAAATCCCGGTCGTGATGAGCGTCTATCGCTGATGGGAGTAAGTTTATGCAGTGCATCGCCAATGAATAGTCGATCAGCACTCAGTAGGATCTTCCCTTCATCTTCAGCAATGATGGGTAAACTGGCTAACGTTGCTTCACTGATATTCGCATTAGCTGCTCGTGCCAGTGGGCTGTGCTCATCGAATTGAAAGCGAGGGTTGAGGGCGACGATGTCTATTCTATCAAAATAACGACGAAACTCGATAACACGTGTTTCACGAAAATTGCCACGAAAATGTCTAGCTTCGGCAATACCATCAAGGCTTTGCGCCAGATAAATCATCGGTTGGTTAAGCTGAGATTCATTCAGAGAAAATAACGTTTCCCCTGTCGTTTGATCGCGATAAAAGTTAAGCCAACCTTCTTTCTGGCTCATGGTTTCTACTATGCTGGTATAACTCATGGCGTCATCGACAGCGGGTTCTTCTGCCCAAATTGGCGAGGAGCTTAACAAAGCGCCTGTGAGGAGTGCGACGACTAAGCGTTGACGAGAATGCATGATCATGCGGTAACGGTCCTTTATTATTGGGAAAAACCCCTTCTTACTTGAAGCGGCAGCCGTGCTGACATCGTCAACACAGTTTAAATAACAAACTGCCAAGCTCAAAAATGATATTAAGCTTGGCTATCAGACCATTATGCAACAATAAAGTTTATTTATGGAGTAGCGAAAAGAAACAATTGTTAATCATTTGCGCGAATACTCACCGTTTCGCAATGGTGCCATCATTTGATTAATGAAGTGATAATAAGAAGAGATAATAAGAGGAGATGAGGAAAAACAGCTCTTCCTCATCGAATGATATCCCCTTCCTACTTGAAGCTGCAGGGGTGTTGGCTAGGTTCGTTCGCCCCAATCACATAGTCTATCTATGCTCATGGGGAGTATGAGAGCCATCCGTGGCTCTCACCAAAGACCAGCCTACGGCTGTTCAAATTTGTTCCAGACAAATTTGTCACTCACTTGCCGCCTACCGGCAACTTCAAGTTGTTTGGGTATAGACTTATAGCGAGATAAATAAGCCGGCTAAACAGGCACTCATTAAATTTGCAAGCGTACCGGCAATGACCGCTTTAAGCCCTAAGTTAGCGACTTCAGCTCGGCGTTCAGGAGCCATCACACCAATGGACCCTAACTGAATGGCAATGGAGCCAATGTTAGCAAAGCCACACAAAGCAAAGGTGATCACGACTTGGCTATAATCAGATAACGCTTCTTTATGTTGAATAAAATCGATAAAGGCCACAAATTCATTCATGATCACTTTTTGACCAATATAAGAGCCAGCTTGTACCATTTCATGAGCAGGGATACCTAATATCCACGCCAGTGGCGCAAATAAGTAGCCCAATAACAATTGTAAAGTGACACCTTGTAAACCGAACCATTGGGCAAAATTCTCCAGTCCAGTATTCACCATGGCGATGACACTGACGAAGGCAATCAGCATGGTTCCGACCGCAACCGCGACTTTCATGCCATTCATGGCACCGCTGGCTAGCGCATCAATGACGTTACTTTGATCGCTACTATCAATTTGCACATCGGCTTGATCGCATGGTTTTCCTGCTTCAGGGACAATGATTTTTGCCATCCTCAAACTACCAGGTGCAGCCATAAAGCTAGCGGCAATCAGGTATTTTAGTTCAATCCCCAGTCCAGCATAGCCACCCAGTACACTACCCGCAACGGAAGCCATACCTCCGGTCATGACGGCAAACAGCTCTGAGCGAGTTAACTTTGGTAAGAAAGGACGCACTAATAGTGGCGACTCGCCTTGGGATAAAAAGATATTACCGGTTGCCACAAGAGATTCGGCTTTACTGGTGCCTAAAAAGCGTTGAATACCACCACCAAGCCAAGCGATGACCTTTTGCATAATACCTAAGTAATAAAGGGCAGAGATAAGAGCACTAAAAAAGATGATGATAGGCAGTACGCGAATAGCAAAGATAAAACCGCTATTGGCTAAATCACCAAATAAGAATGCAATACCTACATCAGCAAAGCCAAGTAAGCTAGCCACGCCTTGACTTAAAGCGCCTAGTGCAGCTTGCCCCCACGGAAAGTATAGTACTAACGCCGCAAAGCTGATTTGTAACAATAAGGCACGTGAAACGGTTTTCCAATTAATAATGGCGCGTTTCTCGGAAAGCAGATACGCCAAAGCGAGCAAGACTAGCATGCCCAATAAACTAAAAATAATGGTCATAATATGGTTCGATGTGTTGAGTAAATAAAAAAGAAGTGGATGTTGCGCTGATAGGGGGCAGAAACGAGTCATGGCACTGACAAGCAGTGTTAGTAGAAAGTAATGACCTAAACGGTCGCCAATATCGTTTCATAAGCACCTTTACAAGCAAAGTTAACCAGCTGGTCCCATCCTAGGGTCGTTCACTGTTCCATATGACGGCTTGTATTGGTGAGTTCGGATGCACACCGAGCGAGGAGTATAACTGCACGAAAAGAGATTTTCATCACATTTATTAGGTAATTTATTGGTTAGGTGAATCAATGTCTTCAATTATGGTAACGAATCGATTGCGTGGTTAGTGTGTGATCTTCATCGGTGGCTCTCACCAAAGGCCAGCCTACGGCTGTTCAAATTTGTTCCAGACAAATTTGTCACTCACTTGCCGCCTACCTGCAACCTCAAGTTGTTTGGTTATAAAAACAATATCAATTGTTAAACCGATAAATTAATGGATTAATCATTTTGATTCAGGGTTTCTATGCATTAAAAATGATTATTTTCTCTTTTTAAATCTCTGTGCTTTATTTATTGTCTGGTGATTAGCGTAGGAGTGATAGTTATATTTGTGAGTGGTAATTGTTCAATATTGGTCAAAATATCATCATGGATAACTAAAATAATGACTTTACTTTTCAGGTGGTTAAGTGGTTTTTTGTTGCCTTCATGATGCGATATGGTTTTGTATTTGTTAAATGTATTGATATTTTTCTTGGTTTGAATTTACTATGTGATCATCACAAGGTAGATGAATACTCGATAACATATCCTATTATTTAAATAAATATTATGAATCATTCATGAAAATGGCGGTTTTTTAGCATAAGACTGCGGAAATAATGCATTTTTAGGTGGTAGGCGCGTTTGTAGAGTATTCGATTGACTATTTTTGCATGGTTATGTTCTTTCAGTTTGGTTTGAACATCGCCAATCACGACAAGGAATTCAGTTATGATGCTTATTCGTCCAGTTACAGAGGCTGATAAGCCAGCTCTGCTCGCTTTAGCAGAAAAAACGGGTGTGGGGTTTACTTCATTACCTCATCATGAACAGCGTTTAGCGCAACGAATTGACAGAATGCTTGCCACTTGGCAAGGAGAAGCGCCGTTGCATGATCAAGGCTATCTGTTTGTCCTGGAAGAAACACAATCCCAGCAAGTGGTTGGGGTCAGTGGTTTAGAAGTCGCAATTGGTTTAAATGAGCCCTGGTATGATTTTCGAGTTGGGACATTAGTTCATGCTTCTAAAGAGCTCAATGTTTATAACCAAATGCCAACCTTATTTTTGAGTAACGATCACACGGGATGCAGTGAGCTGTGTACGCTTTTTTTAGACCCTGAGTTTCGTTTGGGGAAACACGGTCACTTGTTATCGAAAAGTCGCCTGTTGTTTATGGCCAGTTTCCGGGAACATTTCACTGATAAGTTAATTGCTGAAATGCGTGGTGTGTCTGATGATGCTGGTCATTCACCGTTTTGGGAGAGTCTAGGTAGACGATTCTTTTCTATTGATTTTAGTCAAGCCGATCATTTAACGGGCATAGGTCAAAAAGCGTTTATTGCCGAGTTAATGCCAAAACATCCTTTGTATGTCGATTTCTTATCAGAACCTGCTCAGCAAGTGATTGCAAAAGTTCATCCTAATACTGAGCCCGCGCGTAAAATTCTTGAGGATGAGGGGATGCGCTATGAGGGGTACATAGACATCTTTGATGCGGGGCCAACACTGGAAGCGTATATTGATGATTTACGCATTGTGCGTGACAGTGAGTTAGGCGAGGTGCGGATTAGTGATGCTCCTCAACAAGGCGATACAACGTGGTTAATTGGGAATCTAAATTATCGTTATTATCGAGCGATGATCAGTAATGCCAATTATCACCATCAGCAGATTACCTTGACCGCGGAGCAAGCGGATCAATTACAAGTTCAGGCTGGGGATAAGGTGCGTATCGCTCCATTATTTGCTCAATCGCGTGCTGTGATTAGGGATTAATCGTTAACTCATAAATATCAATAATAAGGACGTGGTCTATGTCTGCTAATGAAGTGAATTTTGATGGTCTGGTTGGGCCGACTCATAATTATGCTGGATTATCTTTTGGTAATGTCGCATCAACAGTCAATAAAAATACGGCTTCTAATCCTCAGCTAGCTGCGCTACAAGGGCTGAATAAGATGAAAGCTCTGCACGATATGGGATTTGTGCAAGGCGTGTTACCTCCACAAGAGCGGCCTTGTATGGCCACTTTACGCGAGTTAGGGTTTACTGGTCAGGATGAACACATTTTGGCCAACGTTGTTAAACGGGCCCCACAGCTTTTAGCCAATGTGAGTTCTGCTTCTTCGATGTGGGTGGCTAATGCGGCCACAGTTTCGCCTTCTGCGGATACGGCTGATAATAAAGTTCATTTCACGGTTGCCAATTTAAACAATAAGTTCCATCGCTCAATCGAGGCTTCGACCACCAGCCGATCTCTACAAGCGGTGTTTTCTTCCAGTGAGCATTTTGTGCATCATGCAGCGCTGCCTCAGCAGGCTTTATTTGGTGATGAAGGGGCTGCGAATCACAACCGATTATGTCGCGATTATGCTTCGCCTGGTGTTGAGCTATTTGTGTATGGTCGTCAGGCATGGGGAGGAGAGGTGGAACCGCAACGTTTTCCGGCGCGACAAACTCGTGAAGCCAGTGAAGCGGTAGCCAGGTTACATCAGTTAGCTGAAACTCAGCGAGTATTTGTCCAGCAAAATCCTGCGGTGATCGATCAAGGGGTGTTTCATAATGATGTTATTGCGGTGAGTAATGGTCCGGTGTTGTTCCATCATCAACAAGCATTTATTGACCAAGCTCGTGCATTTGATGAGTTAGAACGCAAGCTCGCCGCGTTAGATAGCCCATTTATGCCGATTGAAGTACCGACCGAGTCAGTTGCGGTGCAAGATGCCGTTGATAGCTATTTGTTTAACAGCCAGCTATTAACTAAAGCGAATGGTAAAATGCTGATCCTTGTTCCTGAAGAATCTCGTCAGAATCCGCGAGTGTGGACTTACTTACAACACTTGATCACCAGCGGTGGGCCGATTGATGAAGTTAAGGTCTTTGAGTTACGAGAAAGTATGTGTAATGGCGGTGGCCCAGCCTGTTTACGATTACGCGTTGTGCTTAATCAGCAAGAACTAAACGCCACTAACCCTGGTTGTTTAATTAACGAGCACTCATATCAGGTTCTGACCCAGTGGGTGAAAAAACATTATCGCGATCGATTACTTGAAGCGGATTTAGCGGATCCTCAATTACTCACAGAGAGCCGAACTGCCCTTGATGAGTTAACTCAAATCATGGGTTTAGGTTCACTCTATCCTTTCCAGCAAAATTAACTACAGATGGTGACTGAAGGTATGTACATCGTCAGTCACCGTCGGTATCCTAAATGGTTTACGCGCTTTAATTGGTTTCAGGAGGTTTGCGTTCATTTTCTCACTAGTGAGAATTTTCATTATTGAGTGGTGGTTTTTTGTAAAAAAATGGAAACAATCTCGCAAAAATGCTGCTTATATCAAAGATAAATCATCCTTTGTCAGTAATTTGCGGCCTGGTTAACAGAGGTAACCTTATATTATTGAGCAAAGTGCTAAGCTTATCTAACGTAAAGGTAACTTCAATCAATTTAGGTTATTCCCATGCTCTCCCAAGCCTTAGTAAGACAGCTTTCGACTTGTAGTAGTCATCGTATGTTGGCTGAGGTTATGTTCCCATTCTTGACGCCGTTATTATCTCCACACGCCATACATATTTTTTCTGCTCCTTGCCATCATCATTTACCCAAAACATTATTTAGTACTGGACAACCTTTATCTGTGACGCATTATCCACAGACTTTTTGGCTGTGGGCGGCGCAATTTGATTGCGCTGATAATCTCATTGCACTAATGACCAATACCTGTAATTGGGATTATCAGCAGGATATCCCAGCGGAGGGTTATGTATTGGTATTGGATGATTATCATGATCGGCGAACTTATTTAGTGCTTGAGGGCGTTTGTCAGCAACACGCCACTCAACTCTTATCAACCGGTGAGCTCGATTGCTTGTTATGGTTTGCTGCTCGTTGGCAGTGCATTCGCGCTGAAACTGATGCTGCTCAAGAGTGCAAGCTTAGAGACAGTCGTGAGGCTGAATATCGTGATGAGCTTAAGCAGCGAGAAGTGTTTATTGATAACATGAAACTCGTTCATCAGTTGGCGTTAACATTATCTATTCCGGAGAGTTTAGATGAGTTACATCGGGCTGCTGTTGAAGCGGTTCGTGATACCTTAGGTTTTGATCGAGCCGCCTTATTTTTAATGGATGCAAAAAAACGTTGTTTTAATGGAACTTATGGAACGAATGAACGGGGAGAAACCATTAGTGAGCATCATGCTCAGTTCGATTTGCACCAATTAGAACCGCGCTACATTGAAGCCATTGAGGATGGCATGTCTAGTTTAGTTATTATCGAAAATACGCCTTTATATACATCAGGTGAGGTGATTGGGCAGGGCTGGAATGGCATGTTATTACTGCGTGATGGTGAGGCGGTTTTTGGTTGGATAGCGATGGATAATTACTTTCATCGACAACCCATTAACGATTATCAGCGTCAAGTGCTGGGCTTTTTCGCTTCATTATTTGCACAAATTTATATTCGTAAACGTCAAGAGCAAAATATTCGTATGCTGCATGCCAGTATGGTTGAGCTATCGCGCTGTTTGACGGTGAGTGATGTCTGTAAAACAGCGGTAGCTTTTGCCATTAAACGTATGGGCATCGATCGAATGGCCGTTTTTTTAACGGATGAGAGCTGCTCTTATTTACAAGGAACTTGGGGCACGGATGTGCAGGGCAACATAGTTAATGAAAGCTATTTCCGTA
>SLFB01000291.1 GCA_007124475.1 Vibrio sp.
CAACTTTAACCCAACCAAACAAATAAAAAAATAAATTAAAATATTTCAATGACTTAAATAAAACCTACCTAGCATTATTTTCTCCAATAAGTCGTTACTTTATCCGTTAGCTTGTTTTGCCGCTTATTTTGCCGCTATTCATTTACCTATAGGCAAATCTAAGCCGATGCAATGAAACGAACTGAAAAGCAACGGCATATAGACTATGGCATGGCACATAACCTATATACGATACTCAAATTACTTCTATTTGCAGCTAGGCGGCAAATGCGTTCACCCTGATGAACATAGCCAGACTATGTGATTAGGGAGCCAACACTGCTTCGGCTTCAACTAGCAATGGGAGGCTACAGATAATTAAACAACGTTAAATCTTTCGCCTTACCAAATGCCAACTGAGAGGCTTGTAGCGCTCTCGAGTTTTCATTAAATTCAATCACTGCCTGCGAATAATCCAAATCTTCAAATTGACTCCTTGAACGAGCCAAGCTGATTTTGAAATCTTCATGTTGATCTTCTTGCAAATCTAAAGTGCTTAAACGAGCCCCCACATCGGAACGGACCTGGTTAAGGTGGATAAACGCACTGTGTAATTCTTCGGTAATTTGGTGCAGTTTGCCTGTTACCGAAGCATCAGAAACCGATCCCTCTGAATATTCAATGGCTTTTTTAAAACTATCAAACACACTAAACGTTTTACGTGGCGTTAGATTAATGCTGTCACCCGCGGTAATATTGCCTTTGATTTTGATGGTTAATCCTTGATATTCAACCCCCGTTCTCGGATTGAAATCATTAACATCAACCACCTCACCATTTCGCTCTAGCTGGTAAGCAAAACCACCGTCATGCATTTCTACAAAGGTCACGTTATAACTGGCATCATCATCGGCATTGCTATTGGTAGCTCGCTCTAACAACAATTCGGAGCCTTCTTGTAGCGCATAATCCGGTTCAAAATCACCGAAAGGATTGCGAATGTCCATAAACATCTGATTGCCAGGCGTATTAAAAGGCATTTCTAAATTATTCGAGATCCGCATCTTACGTTGATAATCATCGCCGTAATAACTGACATTGCCTTGGTTATCACGAAAGAAGGGCTGATCTTTAGGTCGTGTGCCGGCAAAGATAAAATTACCGGTTTCATCTTGCACATTGGCTAGATTTAAAAAATTATTCGCAATCTCTTGTATTTGATGAGCTTGAGTTTCACGGTCTTCTGGTGACAAAGAACCATTGATCATTTCCATCACCATACGTTTCGCTTTATCGGTAAACTCTTCAGCGTTGGATATAATCACTTCTTGATGTTCAAGACGGTTGCGCACTAATACAATGGCATCAAGATATTGACGTAACTGCTCTTCTTGCTGAGTGACATTTTGAATGTAATGAGTCGCTAAAGGACTGTCTCCGGCAGAAAGTAGTTTTTTTCCTGATGCTAACTGAGCCTGATTATGATGGACTTTATTTTCTTGTCGACGTAAGTCATTTTGCACCGACTGATAGTTATGAAAGCTAGAGATTCGATTTAACATTTATCTCCCCTCCTATCGAATTTGCAAAATGGTATTGAAGGTGTCATTAGCTGCCTGCATGATACGAGACGAAGCCATATAAGCATGTTGAAACTTCATCATGTTGGCTGCTTCTTCATCTAAGTTCACACCAGATATGGACGCAATACGTGACTCTGCCGCCTCTTTTTCTAAACGCGCTACATCATTTAATCTTGAAGATGTCGATAATTTCAGTCCAAAGTCTGTATTGAGGTTGTGATATAAACCAATAATCGTGCTTTCATTATCATTCATCTTTTTTGTGGTTTGCAGGCGGATCATTTTTCTCAAGTTACCATTATCACCTTCTGCTGGATGAAGATTGGCGGTGAATTTATCATTTTCAATCGCACCAGGTGTAAGACTGAAAATGGTCGCTTGGCCACCAGTCTTTTGAGCCGGTATGACAATCGGTAAACTACCTTTTTGATCATCAAACTGATAAGGTTGAGTAGCAAGCAATTGACCCTGTTTATCAACCACTCGGATCTGCATCGTCTGGTCGTTAGCATCACTACTCGGCACTAAATAGGCTTCAAATTCTTTAACATCTCCAACTTGCTCAATGCTAAATTGTGCACGACCTTGAGCAAACGAGGTTGATGCTTGATAACTTTGCGCGGCAATTTTTGTCGGATCGTTAGTTGCCATTTGAATTTGCGCCGCACCGTCACGAGTAGGACGAATCATTAAGCGTTCACCCACTTTAGGCGCATTATTTACTTGAATACGCAAACCATCCAGATAGAGGTTGCCTTGATCTAAAGCTAACACTTGCTGCTTGCCATCTGCGGTACTCGCCACATAGTGCGTGCCAGTGAAAGTTAATGTGAACTCCCCCCCTTTTAGCTGACTCAGATCATCAATATAAACTCTTACATCAGCATTCGAGTCACTAGCTGTCGTAACACGAGAACGCGCTGCCAGATCAGAGTTCACATCTGAAAATAATAATCCACCAACATTACCACGCAGATCCAATCCTTGACCTTGTAATTCATTCACTTGGTGAGCAAAAGATATCGATAAACGTCCTAACTCATCTAATAGTGCCGGTATATGTTGGTCACGCATATCAAAAAGCGCAGCGAGTTTGCCACCGATTTCTTTTTCCGAAATTGATTTGAGAGCATTTCCCTCCACCACCGCTAAGCGACGCTGTTTAACGTCAGGATGTCCATCAATCATTTTCAATTGACTGGCCTCTGTTCCTGAGACTAAGGTATGCCCGCTACCGATATGAATATTAAAGCCTTCACCATTTTGGCGATGAGTAACCGTTACTTTGGTGTACTCTGAAAGCTCTGCCACCAGTTTTTCATGTTGATCCATAAGATCATTATGAGGACCTGGAACACGCATCATCAGTCGTTGTAAATCACGAATTTCTAAAGCCAACTGATTAATGCGCTCGATACCGACATCCAAGCCTTTATTAGTAATGTCAAATTGACGACGAACCGTTTCATGAAATTCATTTAAGTTCTGACTCACAAGGTTAGCTTTTTCTAACACGACTTTACGAACCCCGACATCATTTGGGGTATCCGCTAAACTTTTTACAGAATCAAACCATTCATTGAGATTTTCAGGAATTTTTTTAGAGGCAACCGAAGACAGCAGCTTAGATAACATGTCCAAATTTTCTTCGGTATCATTATTAAAAGCATGGTTAGTCGTGGCAAGGTTAAGCTCTTTAACGGCAAATTGATCCCAAGAGC
>SLFB01000046.1 GCA_007124475.1 Vibrio sp.
AGTAAAATAGATTTGGTTTTTAGTAATTCTGTTTTAATACTTTCTACCTTCTCTGATTTAACATCAGGGAATTGTAACGTAAATTTCGTCCACTCACCAAATACCGACTCACAATAAATACGACCACCAAACGAGTCCATCACTTTTTTACAAAATGGCAAACCGAGGCCATAACTATTGTTTTTACCAAATGTATAGAAATCTTTAAAAATGTCTTCTATTTTATCTTGTTCAATGCCAATCCCATTATCTCTTACTGTAATAACATTTACACCATTCACTCTATTAAGTTCAATTTTAATTAAAAAATCATCACTATTCTGATAATAAAATGCATTTTTCATTAAGTTATAAATAGCAAACTTAAGTAAAGTATCACTGCCAAAAAAATCAAACTCTTTGTTAATGATTAACTGTACCGCTTGCTTGTCAACAGCTCGCTTGTAACCAAATGATTTAACGGCATTTTCAACGACTAAGGCAGTGGATAGCTGACGGAAAGTTGAGGTAGAAACACGATGTTGATCAATCGACGTTAATAACAAATCTATGGTTTCATTACCAGAATGAACAACATCGTCAGCATTATTCAAGATATTATGTAATTGGATTAAGTCTTGATGAGAAATAGTATGGTCTTTGGCTTCTGAACGAGCATCAGGTAAAATAGAGCGTACAATGTCTACCGATGATTTTAAGGCACTCATTGGATTGCGCATTTCATGAGCGATTCCTGCCCCAAAAGCTTTCGCTAAAGAAGCTTTACTTTCATGTGACACTTGATTGCGAAAATAAAATAGATTACCAAATACATATGTAAAAATAAAAATTGGCATATATGTCCAAGAGACAGCGTGACTTGGCGGCTGCTGCATGACAACATACACACTAAAATAAGCGAGCAATACCGAAATTAGCACTTGTGGTAACATCACTTTAGTTTCATGTACGAGTAAAACATGCAAGAATATCGATGCCATAAATGACATAACCCAGACAATGGACCAGTCATTCATTAACATCATAAAACAGAAAAAAAATGGCAAACAGAAGCCGATAGCAAATAAATAGTAATAAGGTAAATATGGCTGAAGTAGCTTCGGGAAAGAATTACGAAAAGCAATTCCAGCAAAAAGTAAAGACCCTATCAGTCTCAGCGTTAACGATTCATAGCCTTGAGGAAACAAATCAGTCCAAACATAGTAATAGACGGGAAAACCAATTAAGCCCATCCAGCCAACTAATGTTAAGTTCGGCTCTGCATATTGATAAATCTTCTTCACTGAATCCATAAACAATATCGCTGCTCTGACGTTTTATAAAGGCGCTGCGGTTTGATAATACGTAGTTATACCCTTCCTACTTGAAGCTGCAGGGGCGTTGCAGATAGGCGGTAAGCAATCGGGATACGCCGAACCGTATTATGACCACTTCGTATTATGACCACTTTTAGTGCCCCTGATTATTTTAATGTCTTTATTATACAACAAGTTTAATTGAACTGCCGATAGTTGATGTCATGATTTCTAACCTTTGTTGAATTTGTTCTTTTAATTCAGCAACATGAGAAATAATACCAATACAACGGCCCCCCTGCTGCAAATCCACTAAGGTTTGAATTGCCAAATCTAACGATTCAGGATCTAAGCTACCAAATCCTTCATCAATAAACAGGGTATCGAGCCGAATTCCACCACTGTAGGCTTGCACCACATCGGATAAACCTAATGCCAATGCTAACGCCGCCATAAAAGATTCTCCGCCCGATAACGTCGCCACATCGCGCCATTTTCCGGTATAGCCATCTTCAACCATTAAATCGAGTCCTGAACCGGCATTACCTTTGGCGCGTTCCTCTTTGCGTTTTAACCAATACCGTCCCTTACTCATGATCTGTAAGCGTTGCGAAGCCTGAATCAAGACATCATCAAGCAGCACACCTAATACAAAGCGATGCAGACTCACTTTAGCGCCTGTGCGTCCATTGGCTATATCACTTAATGTGCCGTAAATTTGATACTCTTTTTCCAGTTGCACATTGTTTTGATACAGCGTAACCAGCTTATCACTCACTTGACGTAAACCGTCGTAACGTGAACGAACTTCACTGAGCTGCTGCAAGCAAAGCGTAACATGCGCTTGTTGCTGTTCTACCGCGGCCTTGAGTTCGCTTAGATTCGGTGGGGCTTGATGGTGTAATACCTTAGCCAACGCATCCCTCTGCCCTTGAAGCGTCGCTCGACGCTGTTCAAATTGACGAACTTTCTGCTCGATGGATAAACGCGTCTCTTCTGTCAACTTGGCTTGCAAATAATCTTCTAATGAGGAAAAAGTGCTACCATTAAGCGCCACTTGCCATTCCTGAGCTAAGCGCTGCTCACTTGCCAACCAACGCTTCGCTAGCTGCTCGGCGCTGGTTAAACTTGCTTGAGCGGAAGAAAACCCTTGCTGCGCCTCCGCGAGTTGCGTTCGTGCCTGTAATTCAGCTTGCTGCAAGGCAGTCATTTGTTTTTTCACTCGCCCATAGGCTTCGCGTACTTGCGCGGCATCCGTAAATTCACTAGCAACTTCGGCTTGTAAACTGGCGACTTTAGTTTGTGCTTCAATCTCTGCTTTACTGGCTTGCTCGACTCTATACTGCTGCTGCTCAAGTTGTAACTGAACTTGCTGCAAGGCCGCCATCACTTGGCTGAGTTGTTGCTCAAATGTTTGCGGATTTAACTGCGCTAAGCGCTCAATATCCGCTGCTAAGGTCTGATATTGCTGTTGTAATAAGGTTAATTCTGGCAGAGCTTTGTGCTCAATTTGCTCTGCAAGCTGCTTGAGCTGCTGTTGATAATAATTCAGATTATTCTCAGCGTTTTGGTATTGTTTTAGCTGCTCGGTTTCACTCGCTTGATGATGTTGCTGCGCCTGACGTGCTTGCTGAACTTGCTCTTTACTAACCACTTGACCAGAAAATTGTGCAATATGGGGATGATGCTCACTACCACAAACTGGGCATGAATTGCCTTGTACGAGTTTCTGTGCCAATTCTGCGGCTTGATTACTGTGCCAATAAAATTCCAACTGATCGGCATGCTGGCTAGCCTGCAACGTTTGTTGCTGCGCCTGCTGATAAGCTTGCTCAGCTTGTTGATGCACCTGCTGTAACTGAGTGATTTGTTGAGTTAAAGAGTGCTGCTTAACACGCAGCTGAATGTGCTCATCTAATTGACTAAGCAGCAATTGCTTGGCTTCTAGACCGCTGCGCTGACTGACTAGCAACTCTAACGCTTGCTGCTGCTGTTGACGCTGATTGTCGAGATCAGTCAGCTGATTTTTCAACTGCTGATGCTGAGTCTGTTCCGCCTTTAACTCCGTAAGTGCTTTACTCTGCTGGCGCTGTTGTTGCTCTAACTCCACCCATTTTTTGCCAATACTTTCCAATTGATACAACTGTTGGTTTAGCGTCTCAATTTGTTGCGCAGCTTGCTCAGCCTGTTGATGAGCCAATCTTGCGCTAGCCACTTGCTGCTCTGCTTGACTCACTGCTTGTTGATGGCTTTTTTGCGCTTGCTCAGCCAGCGTCAATTGCTGGCGTGCATCAGATAATTGTTGATAAGGTAAATCGAGCTGCGCCGCTTTTTGGCCTTGTTGCAATCTTAGTTGCAGTTCATCAATCTCAGTCTGTTGCGCCGTTAATTGCGCTTGTTCGCGAGCCAGTTGCTCTTGCTGACTGAATTTCTCTTGTAACTCTTGCCCCGCGTGCCATTGCTGCTTGAGGACATCAAGCTGCTGTTGAGCCTGTTGGTGGCTTTGCTCATTGTGTTTTAGGGTTGGCTCAATGCTGATCAGTGCTTGCTGCAATTCCTCTTCATTGGCCATGGCAACCACATTCAGCGCCCCTTTTATTTGCTGATCAAATTGCTCTTTTTGCCGACTGATCCCAGCGGCCCGCTCTGAGAGTTCTCGTTCAATTTGCGCATAAATATGGGTTTGAAAAAGCTGACCAAAGATTTGTTCACGCTCTTTTGAGTTCGCTACCAATAATTCTCGAAATTTACCTTGCGGGATCACCATCACTTGGCGAAATTGCTTGACATCTAGGCCAATTAATTCCAATACGGCGGCAGCAACTCGCTTCGGACTGTGAGCCAGCAGCTTTTCTTCATCATTAGCCATCAGTTCAATTAAGCTGGCAGCATGGGATTTTTTAGTGGTACCTTCACCGCGCTGCTTAGCGACCTGCTGATCCGGGCTACGAATGATCTTAAACCGCCGCTGATGCAGTTCAAATACAAACTCTATTTCCGTCAGAACAGAATCCGGCGCATAATCACAGCGCATCTGATCGCCAGAACGTTCGCTACCCGTGGTTTCACCATACAAGGCATAACATATTGCATCGAGCAGCGAGCTTTTCCCCGCCCCAGTTGGACCATTGATTAAAAATAGCGGCGCATGACCAAAAGCGCTGAAATCGACTACTTGCTGGTTGGCAAATGGACCAAAAGCTTGCACAGTCAAAGTAATTGGACGCATAACTTAATTTGACTCCTGATTTTTCAGTGACTGGATGACTTGGCTAATCGCCTGCGTTTGCAATTCCGTTAACGGCTCTTGCTTAGCTTCAAGAAAGAAATCGCGAAACATATCCATCTCACCACGCGCCAAACGAGCACGTCCCATCGGCTGCTGACTGTCCATTAGCATGCCCGGTTTCTCTAAATGCAACACATTTGGGTATACTTTACGCAGTTTTTCCATCGGATCTAAAATGGCATGCTTATCCATTAAACGTACTAGTAGATAATCATCTGCATGAGGATCCTGTTGACCTTGGGCCAACAATACCTCTAACTCGCCCTCGACAATACGCATATCATGAGGCGCTGTGAGCGGAATCGATTGTGCAGAGACAAAACCCTGTTGATTCAATTCAACCAAAGTCATGCCTTTTTTATGATATTGCTCAGAGAAGCTGTATTTCATCAGTGAGCCACTGTAGCGAATATAGTCTTGACCTTTATATTGCGGCTGATGTAGATGCCCTAGCGCCACGTAATCAAAGGGTAAAAAATGCTGGTGATTGACACAGTCAGCGCCACCAATCGACAATGGTCGCTCTGAATCAGAAGTACTTGCGCCATCAACAAAGCAATGACTGAGCAAGACATGGCGTTGGCTGGGATTAAACGTGTCGACGATCTGCTGACAAAGAAATTGATGCGCCTGATCATGAGTACTGACCTTGTTGTTAAACGCATCACGGACCTGCTCAGGGTCGCTATAAGGCATACCATAAAAAGTCACTTCCCCGGCTTGCTCTGAGCTAAGCACCACCGGCTGTACCATTTGCGTAAAGTCACTGATAATATGCAAACCAGACGACTGCATATGTTTTGCCGCAAAACCTAAACGTTTCGCGCCATCATGGTTGCCAGGGATCATGATCACTGGGGTCTGTAATTGCTGACAAATGCGCGTTAACACTTCATCCAATAGCTCAATCGCGGCAGTCGGTGGTACAGAACGATCATAAATATCACCGGCGATCAACAAAACATCCACCGGATGATGGGTGATATAATCGATAAGTTGGTTTAAGACCTGCCGTTGGTCATCCAATAAAGAGACATTGTGAAAGTGACGGCCTAAATGCCAATCGGAAGTGTGTAAAAACTTCATTGCCAGCCTATAAGCAAAGGTTATGTTAAGCCTATGATAACCTTAAGCCATTATAAGATCATCGCTTTCATTGATCAGCGGCGCACTTTTAGCCGACGTGGGATCAGCTCAATGCCATTGGAAAAGCGTTTTGCCGAGGCGTTCAAGGCTAATGCCATCGCACTATCCGCGATCAATTCAAACTGCTGGGGTAATGAGTTCACTTTAATTGGCAAGAAATCTAATAATCGGTGATCACCAAAAGTCGCTAATCTTAGTTTTTCCATTAGTAACGGCTGCTCTAGCAAGACGTCTAATACTCCTTCTAATAAGGTATAAGAAGTCACCACTACGGCATCAGGTATCTTGTTTTGTGCATACCACTGGGCAAACACTCGCCGCCCGTCCTCGCGATTAAAGTGCTCGCCATAACCGAGCATCATGAGCTTATTCGCCTGCTTCAACGCCGATTCAAAGCCCATTTGTCGCTCTTGGGAGATACTCAATTCCGGTAATGCGCCAATTAAACCAACGCTGGTCACTTCATCACTCAGCACCGATTGAGTCAGCTCAAAAGCGGCACTGAAATCCTCACTGATCACGCAAGGAAAATGTTCATCATCCAGCGGACGGTCGATAGCAATCACCGGTGTACCTGCTTGCTGGATCTGCCAATAAAACTCACTGGCATCATTCAAGCTACTAGCCACAAATAAGGCGTCGATTCGTCGAGAAACTAGAGCATGGGCAACATTTTTTTCAATTTTTGCATCATCATCAGAACAACCAATTAATATTTGATAACCCGCTTGGCGTGAATTATGTTCAAGTAATTTGGCTAACTTGGCATAACTGGTATTTTCTAAATCAGGAATAATCAAACCAAACGAACGGCTGTTACCCGCCCTTAACGAAGAGGCTGCCAAATCTGGTCGATAGTCGTATTGCTCAACAATGGCAATGACTTTTTGCTGAGTTTTTTGGCTAATGCGATATTTGGTCGCTTTGCCATTGATCACATAGCTGGCGGTTGTTTTCGACACGCCAGCTAATTTAGCAATTTCATCTAGTGTCATATCCACTACTCGGGTTCTGTGCGTGGGATCATAGAAACAATTTTTTGATCCTTAATTGGGTTGAATTATAAGCTGAATCGATTCAGTATCAAAGCTGAAATGATTCAGCAAAGGTTTAAATTGGTAGCCAAGTCGAGTTTTTCGACTCAGCCTAATAAAACGACTGATAAATAGACCATAGCGTTTGCTAAATTTTTTTAAACTTAAAGCTGAAACGATTCAGCTTAATCATAAATCACGATAATGCCACTCTATACCCAAACAACTTGGCGTTGCAGGTAGGCGGTGAGTGACAAATTTGTCTGGAACAAATTTGAACAGCCGTAGGCTGACCTTTGGTGAGAGCTACGGATGGCTCTCATAATCCCCATGAGCATAAATAAACTATGTGATTGGGATGAACAAACGTAGCCAACACCCCTACAACTTCAAGTAGGAAGGGTATAGACAGAAAAGTAACTCGCATTATCAGCACAAGCCATTTCTGGCTAAGGGGCCAAACATGTTGCAACTCTCTACGCAAGATATTCGATTAGCGCAGACACCCTCAAACAAACAAGATGCCATTCGTGCCATCGCTGCAGACCTTACCGACAGACAACTGGTCGAGTCGGGCTATGTTCAAGGTATGCTTAACCGCGAAGCGCAAAATTCAACCTTTTTAGGCAGCGGTATCGCCATCCCCCATGGCACGGTTGAAACGCGCGATCTGGTTAAGCAGACTGGCGTCACCGTGCATCACTTTGCCAATGGTGTCGATTGGGGCGATGGTAATATGGTGTATGTTGCGATTGGTATTGCCGCTAAGTCTGATGAACATTTAGGCATATTAAAGCAACTGACCAAGGTGCTCTCTGCCGATGGCGTTGCGGATCAGCTTAAGCAAGTACAGCAAGCAAGTGATTTAGTCGCACTGCTTAATGGTGAAATACAATTTAGCGCTGATTTTGATCCTGCATTGATTCAACTACTCTTTCCTGCCAGTGACATGCTGCAAATGACAGCAGTCGCGGGCGGTTTACTGAAAAATACTGGCTGCACTGATAGTGCTTTTGTCGCCGATCTGGTCACCAAATCTCCAACGCATTTAGGCCAAGGATTATGGTTAGTCAGTAGTGATAAAAGTGTCACTCGTAGTGCGATGTCATTTGTTTCTACCGCTAATCATTGTGAGTACCAAGGCATTGCTGTCAAAGCCTTGATCGCTATTGCCGCTTGTAATGATGCCCATCGCTCGTTTCTTAACATCATCACCCAGCTTGTCTTCAACCAGCAGCAAGAGCAATTATTACAAGCGGATGCCCATCAATTGGTCGCTTTGTTTTCTCAAGACAACGCCCAAGCCGCTTCAAGCCACCCAGAAACCAACGCCAATGTTGAAACCGCGATCTTTAAAATTACCAATTCACATGGTTTGCATGCTCGCCCTGGAGCTATGCTCGTCGCAGAAGCGAAGAAATTTCAAGCCAATATCAAGGTGGTCAATTTAGATGGTGATGGTAAAGCGGCCAACGCGAAAAGCTTAATGAAAGTGATCGCCCTCGGAGTGAAACACGGCCACCAGCTCCAGTTTAGCGCTGAAGGACCAGATGCCGCTCTTGCCCTTGAATCGATTGGCGCAGCGATTAAATCCGGTCTTGGTGAGCATTAAGGAGCCGATGATGAATATGAAAGTCGTTACCATTACCTTGAATCCAGCCCTTGATCTCACTGGCAGTATGGAAAAGCTCCATCTTGGTTCAGTGAGCTTAGTCCAACAAGGTTCATTACATGCGGCAGGTAAAGGGGTCAATGTAGCCAAAGTGCTCAGCGATCTTGGCGCTCAAGTCACCGTGACAGGATTTCTTGGTCAAGATAACCAAGAAATGTTTTGTCAACTCTTCACTGAGATAGGGGCAAACGATCAGTTTATTCGTCTACCTGGAGCGACACGAATTAATGTCAAATTGGTCGAGCAATCTGGCCAAGTCAGCGACATCAATTTCCCTGGCATTCAGGTTAATGAACAAGATATTCAACGTTTCGAACAAAGGTTGTTTCAGCTCGCCGAAGATCACCAGTACTTCATTATTGCAGGCAGTTTACCATCCGGCCTTTCACCACAACGCTGCGCCAGCTGGATTGAGCAGTTGGGGTTACTGGGTAAAAAAGTGTTGTTTGACAGTAGCCGCGAGGCCCTAATCGCCGGAGTCGATGCAAAGCCATGGTTAATTAAACCCAATGAAGAAGAACTGGCTCAGTTTGTGGGCCACCCACTGCATAGCCCAGAAGCCTGTCAAGCTGCCGCTCAACAACTGGCAGAAAAAGGTATCGCTAATATTGTGGTGTCGATGGGCGCACAAGGCACAATGTGGCTCAATCAAGGTCAATGGCTGCACGCCAAGCCACCTAAAATGCCGGTTGTGAGTACAGTCGGTGCTGGCGATACCTTAGTGGCAGGCCTGTGTTGGGGGCATATGCAAAATATGGATAAACCATCATTGATCACTTTTGCAACCGCGCTATCCGCTCTGGCAGTCACCCAAGTGGGGGTTGGCGTTCCTGATATAGAAAAAGTCACTGCTCTACAAAATGATATCCAATTATAACCACACAACTTAACGAAAGCGGTCACCAACGACAGCAAACTGTTAACACCGCCATCGTGCTAAGTTACTAGGGTAAACCATTGATTAGTCTATGCACTAACCATTAACGATAAAAGGTCAACACTATGAATATTGCCATCATTACCGCATGCCCCAGCGGGGTTGCCAATAGTATTATTGCCGCGGGTTTATTAGAACAAGCTGCGAAATCGCTGAACTGGAATGCCGCTGTCGAGTGCCACTCTTCGATACTCGACACGACAACCTTAACCGAAGCCGACATTGCTCAAGCCGATGTCGTGATCATCGCTGCCAATACGCCGGTTGATACTTCACGTTTTGTCGGTAAAAAAGTTTACCAAAGTGAGATTTCAGCCTGCACCAGCGATCCAACTGCATACTTAACCACCGCCGTTGAACAAGCGACCGAGCTTAACGCCTCAGCCATTACTACAGAGTCGATTAACGCGACCTCACCAAATACATCCAGTACGGCTGCGGTGAAAAAAATCGTCGCTATTACCGCGTGTCCAACCGGTGTTGCTCATACTTTCATGGCCGCGGAAGCGCTGGAAGAAGAAGCCAAACGCCGTGGCCACCAAATTAAAGTCGAAACTCGCGGCTCAGTCGGTGCCAAAAATCAACTCACGGAACAAGATATTGCTGAGGCCGATTTAGTGATTGTTGCCGCCGATATTGAAGTGCCCCTTGAGCGCTTTAATGGTAAAGCGCTGTATCGCACCAAAACTGGCCCGGCATTGAAGAAGACGGCCGAAGAGATGGATAAAGCCTTGGTCCAAGCCACCACTTACCACCACTCAGGATCAAGTAGTGCATCGTCTAGTGACGAGAAAAAAGGCGTCTATAAACACCTGATGACTGGGGTTTCACACATGCTCCCAGTGGTGGTTGCTGGTGGCTTATTGATCGCCCTCTCTTTCGTGTTTGGTATTGAAGCTTTTAAAGAAGAAGGCACCCTTGCCGCGGCTTTAATGACGATTGGTGGTGGTTCCGCCTTTGCACTGATGATCCCCGTACTGGCTGGTTATATTGCCTTTTCTATTGCCGACCGTCCTGGTCTGGCACCCGGTCTGATTGGTGGCATGCTCGCCAGTTCAACCGGTGCTGGCTTTTTAGGTGGTATTGCCGCCGGTTTCATCGCCGGTTATAGCGCAAAATGGATTGCTGACAACGTATCATTGCCTCAGTCAATGGAAGCGCTTAAGCCGATTTTAATCATTCCGTTTATCGCCAGCTTAGTCACCGGTTTAGTGATGATTTATGTCGTCGGCGGGCCAGTTTCAGGCATCATGTCGGCAATGACGGAGTTTTTAAATAGCATGGGTTCCACTAATGCTGTGTTGTTAGGCATTATTCTGGGTGCAATGATGTGCTTTGACCTAGGCGGCCCAGTTAACAAAGCGGCGTATACTTTTGGTGTCGGTCTCCTTGCCTCAAACACCTATGCTCCCATGGCCGCGATCATGGCGGCGGGCATGGTCCCTGCATTAGGAATGGGGCTTGCCACTTTCTTAGCCAAACATAAATTCGAAACCAGTGAACGTGAAGCCGGTAAAGCTTCGTTTGTACTCGGCTTATGTTTTATCTCTGAAGGGGCGATTCCTTTTGCTGCCAAAGATCCAATGCGAGTTATCCCGGCGTGTATGGTGGGCGGTGCATTAACCGGTGCACTATCCATGTTATTTGGCGCACAGCTGATGGCACCGCATGGTGGGCTATTTGTTTTATTAATCCCAAATGCCATCACCCCCGTGTTTATGTACTTATTCGCGATCGCCGCCGGTACTATCGTTACAGGGGTGAGTTATGCATTTTTGAAGTCAAGAATGACTAGTAAGCAAGTGGCTCACGCTTAATTAACTACATTAAATAAAAAGTCAGCTCAAGGCTGACTTTTTTGTTTTAGTGCTTTTATACCAATAGGCTCGTCTGACTTTACAGCTCTTGTTTTATTCATGTATTCCTTGAACGTACTTACGGCTAACATCTACAACAGCAACATCTCGAAAAAAGCTACGGCCCAATAAAATAGGGAAATGTAAATGAGTCCGATTGGCTAAGGTAAACTGAGTATGTTCAAGTCTGTCACCCATTTGAATCCACATCATCACCACAGGGCGTCGTTGGTAACTATCATCGGAAGATTGGCGTATACGCACCCATCGTTCAACCGGTAAATTAATTTCACCACTTTTGACTTCATCATGTTTGATACGAAACTTTACCCAATCTCGTCCATCTCGTTCAAAAACGTCAATATCAACGGCACTGATAGAAGACGTCGTAGCACCAGTATCGATTCGAGCGCGAAAACTCTCTTCTATTGCTGGTACATAAACCCATTCTTTTTCACCAAATATCAATTTTCCATCAGGCGTCTTCGTCACTATGGGTACTTTCGGCGGTGCCACAGCAATGGCCTCTAACTCCGCTGATTCACTCACCAATTCAGCTTCAATGGGCTCAATCGAGGTTGAGGTTGAGGTGTCACTTGGCTCAGAGGGAACCGTTGCACAAGCAACTAGCCCCCCACTGAGTATCAACATGAGAAAAAGTTTCCAAGGTTGTTTCATTCAATTACCTCATTTAACGGCGATTATGAGACGCTGACAATGGCCTTTGCTACATAAGGAATATCTTGTTCGGTTAAACCAGCGATATTAATTCGACCATCCGCAA
This sequence comes from Vibrio sp., assembly GCA_007124475.1. GTDB lineage: Bacteria > Pseudomonadota > Gammaproteobacteria > Enterobacterales > Vibrionaceae > Vibrio. The sequence goes on from SLFB01000046.1 coordinate 12,014, forward strand.
CCGCATAAATCGCATACTGTTCACGTAAACGTTCCATTTGCTGTGGGTTGAAACCAAGCATGGTGAACATGCCTTTATGGCTTTGGATAAAATCAAATTGTGACGTATTG
>SLFB01000319.1 GCA_007124475.1 Vibrio sp.
AGCAGTAGGCCAACCACCGGATCCGCTTGGTTCTTGGTATTTAAAATCCAATATCCTGCCCATAATAACGTTGAGCATAAAGCCAGAGTGACGCCAAGTGGGCTTTCAAATTGTAATTCCAATAAGTTGCCTTGAGTGGCAATCACCAGTACACCAAAATAACTTGCTGCGCAGGCGAGCCAATCTTGTTTGCGGATTCTTTGGCCCAGAAATAGCGCCGCCATTAACGTGAGTGTAATCGCCCAACTGTAGTTAATCGCTTGTGCCTGAGAAGCGGGCAGTAAAGCGTAGGCTTTAAAGAGCAATAAGTAATAGGCGAGCGGATTAATCAAACCGAGCAAGCAATAGTAAAACGGATTGGCGACAAAGGTCGGGATAAGCTGTGCCAGTTTACCTTGTAGGCCACAAATGATGGCTAAGCTACAGGCTGAGACAATGCTCGCCATGGTTAGCATTTGAATAGGGGTCAGCTCAGCTAAAGTAAGCTTGAACGCAGTCGCCACCGTTGACCAAAGTAATACGGCGGATAATGCCAGTCCAAGGGCTCGGCGCTCATTCATGCTTATACTTCCTGTTGATGATCAGCGACCTGGATTGGCTTCTCGCTGCTGTGACACGTCATTGTGTGGTTACTGTGTGCAAAGAGCTAGGGTCTGTTTATCTTTCGAACAAAATTTAACCGCGAAAGATAAACAGCCCCTAATTTACGGTGGAAAAACCAGTCAGTAAACTGGACATTTATCCAGTATCGCCATACCATTTTTAATTAAAGTGATAATTGATGAAGTGCTTGATATGCAATGGATCATGGAACATGCGCCGACTTGGCTGGCGGCGCTCTCTGCCGCTGGCGTTGCCGCGATTACCACTGGCTGGTGGGTAAAACAGAAACTGCAGTTTTCACTGCAACTACTAGAGCAGCAATTGGCGAGCGAAGCCCGTTGGCATCAACAACAAAAAACGCAGCTAGAGCAGTCCTTACAGCACGCTCAGCAAGAGTTAGATGAGCTCGATCAGCAGCGAGATAAAGCGGAATTTGAGTTAAAACAAGCCCATGGCAAGATGATGGCGGTAATGGAAAAATTGCGTCATTTTGAAGCGATCAAACAAGAGCGCCTGGCTTATGCTGAGCAATTAAACCAGATGCGTGATCTCAAAACGCAATTGGAAGTGCAGCTTCATGAGCAGCAAGCCCGACATGAACAGCAACTCGCCGCTAGTCAAGATAAGCTGCAATTACTTGAGCGTGCGGAAGAGCGGTTAAAGCAGCAATTTGAGCAGCTTGCCAATCAGGTTTTTGAACACAAAACTGCGAAAGTCGATGTGCAAAATCAACAAAGTTTGGCTGGTTTGCTTAATCCACTGAAAGAGCAGCTCGAAGGGTTTAAAAAACAGGTCAATGACAGTTTTAACCAAGAAGCGAAAGAACGGCATACCTTGGTTCATGAGCTGCGTAATTTGCAGCAATTGAATGAGCAAATGGCCAAAGAAGCGCTTAACCTCACTCAAGCACTAAAAGGGGATAATAAGCAGCAGGGCAATTGGGGTGAAGTGGTGCTTGCTCGGGTATTGGCCGAGTCCGGTTTGCGCGAAGGGCATGAATATCACACCCAAGTCAGCTTACAAAATGCCGCGGGTAAACGCTATCAACCGGATGTGATCGTCCATTTACCACACGACAAACAAGTGGTGATCGACTCCAAAATGGCGTTAGTAGCCTATGAGCGTTATTTTAATGCCGAGACTGATAGTGAACGCGATCGCGCTTTGCATGATCACTTAGCGGCGCTACGTAATCACCTGAAAGGCTTGAGTCAAAAAGATTATCACCAGCTAAAAGGGCTGCACAGTTTAGATTATGTACTGATGTTTATTCCGGTCGAACCCGCTTTTCAGGTAGCGATTCAGGCCGATCCAAGCTTAGTTAAAGATGCCCTTGAGCAAAATATTATTTTAGTTAGTCCTACCACTTTACTCGTGGCACTACGTACTATTGATAATCTTTGGCGTTATGAACGTCAAAATCAAAATGCGCAAGAGATCGCAGAACGAGCCAGCAAATTGTACGATAAGTTGCGTTTGTTCGTAGAAGACATGCAAGGTCTCGGCGGCGCATTGGATCGTGCCAATCAGAGCTATCAGTCGGCGATGAATAAACTGGCAACCGGGCGCGGAAATGCGATCCGTCAGGCGGAAAGTTTTAAACAACTAGGGGTGGAGATTAAACGTTCGATAGCCAGTGAATTAGTGGAACAATCACAGCGTGAGTCGGATCCTGAATTTCCCCCTTTACTAGAAAGACATCCCACTGAGGATAAAGTAAACTAACCGTCCGCAGTTGCAGTATTGATGTAAGGCTGCTTAAGAGGAAGAATAATGACGGATAGCAAAGTGCAAACCAACCTAGCACTGGATGAACAAGAAACCACTCACTTTGGTTTTACCACGGTAGCAAAAGAAGAGAAAGTCGCTAAGGTCGCGCAAGTGTTCCACTCGGTAGCGGCGAAATATGACATCATGAATGACATGATGTCCGGTGGCATTCATCGCTTATGGAAGCGTTTTACCATTGATTGCTCTGGTGCTCGACCGGGTCAACGGATCCTTGATCTTGGTGGCGGTACGGGCGATTTAACCGCCAAGTTTTCACGTATTGTCGGTGACAAAGGCCATGTCATTTTGGCTGATATTAATAACTCAATGCTTAATGTCGGTCGCGATAAACTACGTGACAGCGGCATCGTTGGTAATGTCCATTATGTACAAGCCAATGCGGAAGAATTGCCGTTTCCTGATAACTATTTTGATTGCATCACTATCAGTTTTTGTTTGCGCAATGTGACCGATAAAGATCAAGCGCTACGCTCGATGTATCGAGTGTTAAAGCCTGGTGGACGCTTACTGGTGCTGGAGTTTTCTAAACCGGTTCTTGAGCCATTGTCGAAAATATACGATGCCTATTCTTTTCATATATTACCGAAAATGGGCCAACTGATCGCCAATGATGAAGAGAGCTATCGTTATTTGGCTGAGTCGATCCGTATGCATCCTGATCAAGAAACCCTAAAAGGCATGATGGAGAACGCAGGGTTTGAGCAAACCAATTATTACAACCTGACCGGTGGTATTGTGGCTTTGCACCGTGGCTACAAATTCTAAGGAGGGATTATGCCATTTCAATCTCTGATCACTGCCGTGATGGAAACCACACTCAACAAATTGATTGAGGATGATCCACAGCTCCATCGTCGACTGACACGTTTGAAAGGGCAAGTGATTCAGCTGCATATTAAGGAGCTTGATCAAAGTTTTACCTTAGTTTTTAGTCACCAAATTGATGTGCTTGCAGCTTATGAAGGCCAACCCGATTGCTACCTATCACTGTCATTAACTATTTTGCCTGAGCTACGAGAGCAAGCGAACATTACCCAGTTGATTAAGCAAGATAAATTGGAACTACAAGGCGATTTACAGCTTGCTCAAAAATTTGCTCAGTTACTCAGTGATTGCAAGCCAGATATTGAAGAATGGTTATCGCGTCTGACGGGTGATGTGATCGCGCATACCTTAGTGCAAGGGATGAAAAACATACACCGCCAAACTCGCAGCTATTGCCAACAACAACAGCATTATGCGGCACAAGTGATTACCGAAGAATGGCGTTTTGCTCCTCCGCCATTAGAAATTGCCGATTTTTGTGACCAGGTGGATGAAGTTAAAAGCCACGCTGCACGTTTAGAAGCCAAATTGCATCAGCTACTGGAAAAAGTATGACTCCTGCAGAGATTAAGCGTTTATATCGCATTATCCAAGTTCAGCTCGAATATGGGTTAGATGAACTTATTCCTCCTCATCAATTCAGTAAGTTACCTTTACTGGCGCGTAAAAGTTTATTTTGGATTGGTAACCAACATGCGGAAAAACCGCTAGGTGAGCGCTTACGTCTTGCTTTGCAAGAGTTAGGGCCAGTGTGGATTAAGTTCGGACAGATGATGTCTACCCGGCGTGATTTATTTCCGCCGCATATCGCGGATCAACTCGCATTACTGCAAGATAAAGTGGCTCCTTTTGATGGTCACTTAGCCAAGCAGCATATGGAGCAAGCTCTCGGTGGGCCATTAGAAACTTGGTTTGATGAGTTTGATATCCAACCTTTAGCATCCGCTTCCATTGCTCAAGTTCATACCGCAAAACTGAAATCGAATGGGCGAGATATCGTATTAAAGGTTATTCGCCCCGATATTCGTCCTGTTATTGATGCCGATCTAAAACTCATGTATCGCCTAGCGCGCATCATTGCCAAAGTGACGCCTGAGGCACGCCGTTTAAAGCCGGTTGAAGTCGTGCGTGAGTATGAAAAAACCTTATTAGATGAGCTCGATTTACGTCGAGAAGCCGCCAATGCCATTCAACTGCGTCGTAATTTCGAAAATAGCGAAGAGCTGTACGTGCCAGAAGTAATCACCGATCTGAGTAATAAGACCGTGATGGTTTCTGAACGCATTTATGGTATTCAAGTGTCAGATTTGGCTGGGTTAAAAGCCAATGGCACCAATATGAAGCTGTTAGCCGAACGTGGCGTGACGGTTTTTTTCACTCAAGTGTTTCGTGACAGTTTCTTCCATGCAGATATGCATCCAGGGAATGTGTTTGTTAACCCTGAGCATCCAGATAATCCACAGTGGATTGGCTTAGACTGCGGCATTGTCGGCACCTTAAATGCCGAAGATAAACGTTATTTAGCCGAAAATTTCTTAGCATTCTTCAATCGCGACTACCGTAAAGTGGCGCAATTACATGTTGATTCGGGATGGGTACCCCACGATACCAATATTGATGAATTTGAAGTGGCTATCCGCATTGTTTGCGAGCCGATTTTTGCTAAACCACTGTGTGATATCTCTTTTGGCCATGTGCTGCTAAACTTATTTAATACCGCCCGTCGATTTGAGATGCAAGTGCAGCCACAGTTAGTCTTGCTGCAAAAAACCTTATTATATGTTGAAGGGCTGGGTCGTCAGCTTTATCCGCAATTAGATTTATGGCAAACCGCAAAACCTTTCTTAGAAAAGTGGATGCGTAATCAAGTTGGCCCTCAGGCGGTGATCAATGCAGTAAAAGAAAAAGCGCCATATTGGGCAGAGAAATTACCCGAGTTACCAGAATTACTCTATGACAGTTTGAAGCAAGGTAAGAACCTCAATCTTCGAATGGAGCAATTTTATCAAGGCTATTGCGCTTCAAAGCGGCAACAATCGAGCGGGCTATTTTTGTTTGGGGTCGGGGCAACTTTAGTCATTTGCTCTGCCTTGTTGTTAACTGAATTTCCGTCCTTAGCGATGGCTTCTGTTTCACTCGGTGCTGTCTGTTGGTTTTTCAGTTGGCGCACTTATCGCCAATAGCACATTCGGTGTGCAAAATTATTTAAGGAGAGAGCGATGGCAGGGATTAGCATTTGGCAATTATTGATTATTGCCGTGATTATTGTGCTGTTATTTGGCACCAAAAAGCTTCGTGGCATGGGCAGTGACTTGGGCGGAGCGGTTAAGGGCTTCAAAAAGGCCATGGAGGAGGAAGAACCGCCAGCGGGTAAGTCAACCCAAACTGCTTCAAAACAAGCTTCTCCAGCAGAGACAGAATCCACACAGCATTCCAAGTCATCGAGTAAGGAGTAGTTGTGTTTGATATCGGTTTTTGGGAGCTGATATTGATTTCGATACTGGGGTTAGTTGTGCTGGGCCCACAGCGTTTACCCCATGCCGTGCGTAGCGTAGCGAAAATACTCGCGATGGCGAAAGGGATGGTCAATCACTTGCAGCAAGAATTAACTCAAGAGTTAGCCATCTCTGAGCAGCAAACGGCAAAGTCGCATCAAACTCAGAGCGATGAAGAGCAGAGCTCAGTAGCCACTCAGGCAGAATCATCGCCATCAAGCTCCCCTGATCAAGAGGCGGCGACTGATATTGTCTCATCTAAGGTGTCATCAGCGTCCGAATCATCGAATACCACAAAACTCGACTGACAAATACGGCTGCGTGTTATCGGATACCAGTGTTTGGCACCCTAGGAGTGAATCATGTCTGCTATTGAATCAACTCAACCTTTACTGGCGCACTTGCTGGAGTTACGCACTCGTTTATTGCGTTGCCTTATCAGCGTGTTGCTGATTTTTGCCTGCTTAGCTTATTTTTCGGGTCATTTGTATGAATTTGTTGCGCAGCCTCTGATAGATAGGCTACCTGATGGCGCGACTATGATCGCTACCGATGTGGCATCTCCTTTTCTAGCGCCGTTAAAACTAACCTTGGTGATCTCTATTTTATTAGCGATGCCGATGATTTTATATCAAGTTTGGGCATTTATTGCTCCTGGGCTTTATCGACATGAACGGCGATTGGTGATCCCCTTGTTAGTCTCCAGTAGCGTGCTGTTTTATTGTGGGGTAGCCTTTGCTTATTTCGTGGTTTTTCCTTTGGTGTTTGGCTTTTTTACTGCCATCGCTTTAGGAGGCGTTGAGTTTGCCACCGATATTGCGAGTTATCTTGATTTTGTGTTGGCACTGTTTTTAGCTTTTGGTATTGCTTTTGAAGTGCCAGTGGCGATCATTTTACTGTGTTGGACTGGCGTCACGACACCGCAGTCGTTAGCAGAAAAGCGGCCTTATATTGTTGTGGCGGCATTTGTGATTGGGATGCTACTCACCCCGCCAGATATTATTTCCCAAACCTTACTCGCCATACCGATGTGCTTGTTATTTGAAATTGGTTTGCTATTTGCCCGTTGTTACGGCACGCGAGCTCCTCACGCACCGCAGGAATAAGTCTGGTTACGCTAAATCAATTGAAAGAGTTTTTTGGCATTGTCGGTTGTCAACCGATCGACTTGTGCAACACTCAACCCTCGTAGCTCGGCGATGCGCTCGGCAACCAATCGTGTGTAGGCGGGCTCATTACGCTTACCGCGATGAGGCACTGGCGCGAGGTAAGGACAATCGGTTTCTAATAGCACATAGTCTAAATCGAGAGCAGGGATCACTTTATCCATGCCGCCATTTTTAAACGTTGATACTCCCCCTAACCCTAAATGGAAACCAAGGTCATTAATGGCTTTGGCTTGTTCCACGGTACCGCCAAAACAATGGAACACTCCAGTTAGCTGACCATTTTGCGCTTGCTGGAGTAAGGCTAGCGTTTGCTCAATGGAGTCTCGAGTATGGATGACAACCGGTAAATTGAGATTTTTCGCCCAGTCCAGCTGGGTAAGAAAGGCCATTTCTTGTTCCGCCTGATAAGTCTTGTCCCAATACAGATCAATGCCAATTTCACCGACGGCAATAAAATCGCGTTGGCTAAACCAATGCTCTATTTGGGCTAGCGTCTGTTTGACTTCACTGTTGACGTAGCAAGGGTGCAGACCCATCATCGCATGACATAAATCAGGATAAGCGGCTTCGGTTGCTAGCATAGGAGCGATAGAATCGAGGTCGATATTGGGTAATAAAATGCGCTCAATGCCTTGTGCAATGGCACGCTGTATAACTTGGTCGCGGTCGTGATCAAATTCACTAGCGTAAACATGGGCATGGGTATCAATCATCTTGCTCTCTTTATGGTTAGGGACAATGCGGCTAGGCGCGATACAGCATGTCTGCAGTATACGCGAGTGTGCCCTAGAGATCATTTTTCGCCTTTTGTTCGATTGATCCTAGCGCCAAGTTATCAGAGTGATATGATTTTATGACTGTACGTTCCAAGCACGTCCGCGGGTGATGTTAGATTGCCATGCGGTTCGACAAATAAGGAGAGTCGAGTGTCTGTATCAACCCAAGGTCAGTTTCCTGGCCGTCGCTTACGCCGCTTACGTAAACATGATTTTAGTCGCCGCTTGGTGGCTGAACATAGCGTTTCGGTCAATGATTTGATTTATCCGATGTTTATCTTGATGGGCAAAGATCGCCGTGAATCGGTAGACTCGATGCCTGGTGTTGAGCGTTTGTCCATTGATTTAATGTTGGAAGAAGCACAATACTTATCCACATTAGGCATTCCGGCAATTGCTTTGTTTCCTGTTGTGACACCTGATGCGAAAAGTCTCGATGCTGCCGAAGCTTACAATCCTGATGGTTTAGTACAACGAGCGGTTAAGTTACTGAAAGAACATGTGCCGCAAATGGGGGTGATTACCGACGTAGCGTTGGATCCTTTCACCACCCATGGTCAAGATGGCATTATTGATGACAGTGGCTATGTACTTAATGATGAAACGACAGAGGTGTTGATCAAGCAGGCTTTATCCCATGCTCAAGCGGGCGCGGATGTAATTGCACCTTCGGACATGATGGATGGACGAATTGGTAAAATTCGCCAAGCGCTTGAAGAAGCGGGACATATTCATACCCAGATCATGGCTTATTCGGCTAAATATGCCTCTTGTTACTATGGGCCATTTCGTGATGCTGTTGGCTCAGCAAGTAATTTAAAAGGCGGCAATAAGAAAAACTACCAGATGGACCCTGCTAATAGCGATGAAGCTCTGCATGAAGTTGCGCTCGATATTAGCGAAGGAGCAGACATGGTAATGGTGAAACCGGGGATGCCTTATTTGGATGTGGTGCGCCGAGTAAAAACTGAGTTGCAAGTGCCCACTTTTGCTTATCAAGTCTCTGGTGAATATGCAATGCACAAAGCAGCGATCTTAAATGGTTGGCTCAAAGAGCGTGAAACCGTGATGGAATCACTATTATGCTTTAAACGAGCAGGTGCCGATGGCATTTTAACCTACTTTGCTAAGCAAGTTGCCGAGTGGCTGGCAGAAGATCAGGCATCGGTGGTGCAAGCGTTGCGTCAATCGAAAACAACAGAGTAAGTGTGTGCTTGATCAACAAATGAGATTTTTTCTCATTTGCGTGTTGACATAAAGATGAGAACGATTATTATTAACCTTGTCTTAGGGGATAAATCAAAGTTAACCACCTGGCAGAATTAAGGTTAGTTTGATGCTAAGTGAAATTGCTGAATAGGTGAATGGCTTAGATTGATTCTTTTTGACACGACATTGCTCACATTGCTTCCAGTGTAATATTTAGCTTTCTGGTAAGTTGACTGGCTTGTTAACTTAACCATTATACAGCTAGGCGACATCTTCGGGTGTCGCTTTTTTTATGTCAACGAGCAAAAGGGCAGCAATTATCTTGTCCACAATCATGGATCGTAAAAGGATCATTGGTGGTCTAGTCGATCTTAATTGTTTTCAATCAAAAACAATAACTTAAAGTGTTATTTTTGTTGTTGTTGTTATTGGCTAAATGTTGTGGATAAAATCTATGAACAGACTTATCCACAGATGGTGGGTTGGCTAAGTCCAACTCAGAGATGATGATTAATCACCATTCTGATCCATTTGACTCTTAATGCTAACGCTGCGGCTGGTAAAAAATCAGCGCCCAAATAAAGGCTTGATGGGATCAACGTGGAAACCAAACGATAGTCGTGGCATTCTAAGCCATTACAGTTTTTGTTCGGACTCCAACACTATGGCTCGTATCCCTGATAACCCTCTAATTTTGATCGATGGCTCGTCTTACTTGTACCGTGCTTTCCATGCTTATCCTAGTACCATGACCAATGGCGAAATCCCTACTAATGCCGTGTATGGGGTGGTTAATATGTTGCGCGCCATGATGCGTCAATTTGCATCAGAGCGCATGGCGGTGATTTTTGATGCTAAAGGTAAAACTTTTCGTGATGAGATGTACAGCGATTACAAAGCAAACCGTCCACCGATGCCGGATGAGTTGCGCTGTCAAATTGAACCGCTACATCAGATTATTCGAGCGATGGGGTTACCGCTGATCTCCATCGAAGGGGTAGAAGCGGATGATGTGATAGGAACGCTCGCGGCGCAAGCTTCACAAGTGGGTATGCCAGTACTGATCAGTACCGGGGATAAGGATATGGCTCAGTTAGTTAATGAACATGTTACGTTAATTAACACCATGACCAATGTTGTGATGGATCGTGAAGGGGTGATTGAAAAATTTGGTATACCGCCTGAACTGATCATCGATTACCTTGCTTTGATGGGAGATAAAGTCGATAACATCCCTGGTGTTCCTGGGGTTGGCGATAAAACGGCTACCGCCTTATTGCAAGGTATTGGTGGCTTGCAATCACTGTACAATAACTTAGATAAAATTGCTGACTTAGGTTTTCGTGGTTCGAAGACCATGGCAAAAAAACTGCAAGATAATCATGATAATGCCTGGTTATCCTATCGACTCGCTACGATTAAGCTCGATGTGGAGCTGGAACATAGTCCGCAACAGCTACTGAAAACCGCCCCTGATTGTGATGCTCTCATCGCGCTGTACGGAAAAATGGCGTTTAAATCTTGGCTGACAGAATTACTTGATGGCGGCAATGGCGTCATCGAGGCGCGTGAAGTGAGTGTGACTGCCGCTGAGCAGGGATCGGCAAAGCCAGCGTCAGCCATGGTGGCCGCGAATATTGATCGCAGTCAGTATGAAACCATCATTGATGAAGCGCACTTTCAGCGTTGGTTAGAGAAATTACAGCAAGCCGATGTGATCGCTATCGATACCGAAACGGATAGTCTCGATTATATGCTAGCGAATATAGTGGGTTTATCTTTTGCCGTGAAAGAGGGGGAAGCGGCTTACTTACCCCTTGGTCATGATTATCTCGATGCGCCGCAGCAACTTGATCGTGACTGGGTATTGGCTCAGTTCAAACCCTTGCTAGAAGATCCTAAGGTATTGAAGGTTGGACAAAACTTAAAATACGACCTTAGTGTGATCGCCCGTTACGGGATTGAAATGCGTGGTGTGGCTCACGATACCATGCTGGCCTCGTATGTGTATAACAGCGTTGCTGGTAAACAAGATATGGATAGCTTAGCGCTACGCTTTTTACAACATAACTGTATTTCGTTTGAGCAAGTGGCTGGTAAAGGCAAAAATCAACTGACTTTCAATCAAATCGATCTTGAACAGGCAGCACCATACGCTGCTGAAGATGCGGATGTTACTTTGCGTTTGCACCATTGTTTACAGGGCTTACTGGAGCAAGAGCCAGCATTATTGAGCGTTTATCGTGACATTGAAGTTCCTTTGGTTCCGGTCTTATCACGTATTGAACGAACGGGTGTCTTAATTGACGATCAACAACTCGCTCATCAGTCGCAAGAAATTGCTGCACGCTTAGTCGAATTAGAGCGGAAGGCTTATGATATTGCTGGCCAAGAATTTAATTTAAGTTCTCCTAAACAGTTACAGACGATTTTATTTGAGCAGATGAAGTTACCTGTGGTGAAGAAAACGCCTTCAGGGACACCGTCGACCAATGAAGAAGTGTTACAAGAGTTAGCCTTAGATTACCCATTACCAGCGGTGATTCTCGAATATCGAGGCCTAGCAAAGCTGAAATCAACTTACACCGATAAGTTGCCGAAAATGATTAACCCCGCCACTGGCCGAGTACATACTTCATATCATCAAGCGGTGACAGCGACCGGGCGTTTATCTTCAACCGATCCTAACTTACAAAATATCCCTATCCGTAATCAGGAAGGACGCCGTATTCGCCAAGCCTTTATTGCTCCAGCGGGTTGGAAAATTATGGCGGTGGACTATTCACAAATTGAATTGCGTATCATGGCTCATTTATCCGGTGATCCAGCCTTACTGCAAGCTTTCCAACAGGGGAAAGACATTCACGCCGCGACAGCAGCAGAAATCATCGGTATCGATATTGAACAGGTAACCAGTGAGCAACGCCGCCGTGCCAAAGCGGTCAACTTTGGTCTTATTTATGGTATGAGTGCTTTTGGTCTGGCGAAACAATTAGGTATTCCACGAGGGGAAGCTCAGCATTATATGGATAAATATTTTGAGCGTTATCCTGGGGTGCTAGGTTATATGGAAGACACGCGTACTATGGCTGCTGAGCAGGGATATGTAGAAACCTTGTTTGGGCGTCGCTTACACTTACCTGAAATTCAATCTCGTAATGGCATGCGTCGTAAAGCCGCAGAACGAGCAGCAATCAATGCGCCTATGCAAGGAACCGCAGCGGATATTATCAAAAAAG
>SLFB01000335.1 GCA_007124475.1 Vibrio sp.
CCAATCCCGCATAACACCGCGACAGCCAGTATCATACGCATATTTACTGATGCTGGCAGTTGAGCAACGCCAAATTTAATCGCCAACCAACTGAACAAAAAGACGCCAATTGGCTTGCCTGCAAATAGCCCGAGTGCAATACCGAGGGGGAGATGAGCGTTATGGCTTGCTAACTCGACACTAGAAAAGGTGACGCCTGAGTTGGCAAAAGCAAACAGCGGTAAAATTAAAAATGCCACGTAGGGGTTCAAGAGGTGTTCAACGCGTTTGGCTGGACTTTTACCCGCTCGGCAAGTGAGTGGAATTAAGAAACCCGCGATAACGCCAGCTAGCGTAGCGTGAATGCCGGAATGGTATACAGTAAACCAAAGCACGAGGAATAACACAAAATACAGAGAGAGGGATGAGAACTGTTTTTTGCCACAAAAGAATAAAAATAAACTGATAGTTAGAACAAACAGCAGCATCATGCCGGACGGATCACTGTTATAGAACAAAGCGATGATAAATATCACCCCTAAATCATCAATAATGGCTAAGGCAAGCAGAAAGACTTTCAGTTCCACCGGTACTCGCTTGCCAAGTAAACTTAAAATAGCTAAAGCAAAAGCAATATCGGTTGCTGCTGGCGCCGCCCAACCATTAATGGCGACCGGATCTTGATGATTAAAAAATAAGAAAATAGCAATAGGGAAGATCATACCTCCTAAAGCAGCCATGGCAGGTAACATGGCCTTTGAGCGGCTGTTGAGAGAACCTTCAATTAATTCTCTTTTTACCTCTAGACCTATCATTAAAAAAAACAGTGCCATGAGACCATCATTGATCCAGTGACTGACACTGATGCCGAGAATATAGAAGTTAAGAAACTGTTGGTAGGAGTGTTGTAGCGGTGAGTTAGCAATCGCGAGCGCGGCGAGCGCGGCAACAAGCAGTAACACCCCGCTAGCTGGATCGCTGGTGAGAAAGTACTTAATCCTTTTATACATTGTCATTCTTCCATTTTTATTATCGTAGTGCAGGAGCTGTGGTGCCTTCAGTCAAGTCATTTGAAGTGCGCTACATACGTTACTAGCACTGGTTTTGGGCTTAGTTAAGAGCAAAAACTCAATATCTATGCATATGATAGTTGATTGAGAAAATATTCGTCTCGTTTATATCGATTAAATCTTACTTAAAGGTAGGTATTTCCGAATTGGATGGGGGTTTGGTGAAGCAAAATTGAATAGTTCGAGCTAGTTCACATTTGTTAATTTGGTGTTTTTACTGGCTTTTCAATCAGCCATACCCAAACAACGAGCAGTTACTGGTCGGCGACAAGTAAGTCCATTGATGCACATCGACAGACTTAGTGATTAGGGTGACGGAAGGTTTTAATACTATTGCTGCTTCAAGTTGTAAAGAGAGAAAAACCTCAGCCATAACGCTGAATAGGTTATGGCTGAGGTATGGACTAACAACGTGTCGAGTTAGGGGGGTTAATTACGCTCGGTCGCGCTTTTCATTGCTGAAGCAAAGGTTTTCAGCTCAGCCAGCATGGCCTCGGGCTTGGCAAGATGATGCTCAATAATTTTGACTACCGCTGAACCAGAAATGGCCCCAGCAGCGCCAGCCTCAATGGCCTGTTTCACTTGCTCTGGCTCGGAAATACCAAAACCAAGTAGCGCTGGAGGCGCTGAAAATTGGTTAAGGCGCTCTAATAACGCGTGGACCGGCATATTGGCTTTGGTTTCCGCGCCCGTTACCCCAGAGCGAGATAACAGGTAGGTATAGCCGCTACCGAGCTCTGCAACGGACTGTAAGGTCTCATCACTGGCGGTGGGAGGAGCAATAAAAATCGGATGAATGGCGTATTTTTTCGCTGCGGCGACAAACTCAGCACTTTCATTGGTGGGGACATCAGCGATCAGGACTGAATCAACACCGGCCTGTTGGCAACGTTGATAGAAATTGTCAATACCACGAGCGTAAACGAGGTTCGCATACATCAATAAACCAATAGGTAAATCAGGATACTGTGCTCGAATGGTGTTGATCAGCTCAAAGCATTGATCGGGGGTGGTGCCGGAGTCTAATGCGCGAATATTCGCCCCTTGAATAGTGGGGCCATCCGCCAAGGGATCTGAAAATGGCATACCCAGCTCTAATGCATCCGCTCCGGCTTCGATCAGGGTTTGCATAATGCGCAGCGATTGCTGTGGGTTAGGGTCACCAATGGTAACAAACGGAACAAAAGCGCCTTGGTTGTGCGCAGCCAAACGTTGGAATAAATGTTGATAACGATCCATTATAGTGCGCCTCGCTCTTCTAATAATTGATGGACGGTGAAAATATCTTTATCACCACGACCAGATAAATTGACCACCAGTAACTGCTCTTTATCTGGATCGGCATACGCCATTTTGATCGCATAAGCGAGCGCGTGTGAGGATTCCAAAGCTGCGATGATGCCTTCGTTACGCGCAATGGATTGAAACGCTTCTAACGCCTCATCATCGGTAATGCTTTCATATTCGGCGCGGCCAATGGCATTCAGGTGTGCGTGCTGCGGGCCAACGGATGGAAAGTCTAATCCAGCAGAAACCGAATAGGATTCTTCGACTTGGCCATAAGAGTCTTGCATCAGTGGCGCTTTCATCCCAAAAAAGATCCCCGTTTTACCGTGTTTGAGTGGCGCGCCGTGTTGATGGGTATCAATGCCTTTCCCAGCTGGCTCGATACCAATCAAACGCACGTTAGCTTCATCAATAAAATCGGCAAACATACCAATGGCGTTTGAGCCGCCGCCGATACAGGCCAATACGGCATCGGGTAAGCGTCCTTCACGAGCCAAAATTTGCAGCTTAGTTTCTTCACCAATGATGCGTTGAAATTCACGGACTATGGTCGGGAAAGGGTGCGGGCCTGCCGCGGTACCGAGTAAGTAGTGGGTGGTTTCATAAGTGGCAGACCAGTCACGTAGCGCCTCATTACAGGCATCTTTTAAGGTTGCCGAACCAGAATGAACGGGGATAACTTCTGCGCCCATGAGTTTCATGCGAAAGACATTCGGGCTTTGCCGCTCAACGTCTTTCGCTCCCATATAAACCCGACATTTCAGTCCAAGCAGCGCGCAAGCGAGCGCGGTGGCTACTCCGTGTTGGCCTGCACCGGTTTCGGCGATAATTTCATGTTTGCCCATCCGTTTTGCTAGCAAGGCTTGACCAAGAACTTGGTTGGTCTTGTGAGCGCCGCCGTGCAATAAATCTTCTCGTTTTAGGTA
>SLFB01000171.1 GCA_007124475.1 Vibrio sp.
ATCTATTGACATATCGGAAGTGAGGACGACCTCACCGCTCCATTCCTTTTCGGGGACGACCTCATATATGAGGTAATCTATATGGCGTGGTTCATTCTTTTTATGGCTGGTCTTAGTGAAATTGCTTGGGCTGTTGGCCTAAAGTTCAGTCAAGGGTTTAGCAAGCCTTTGGCTTCAAGCTTAACTTTGTCCGCACTCGTGATCAGTTTTGTTTTATTAGGTTTAGCACTACGAACCTTACCTTTAGGCATC
Source organism: Vibrio sp. (assembly GCA_007124475.1). Classification (GTDB taxonomy): domain Bacteria; phylum Pseudomonadota; class Gammaproteobacteria; order Enterobacterales; family Vibrionaceae; genus Vibrio. The sequence continues at coordinate 253 of SLFB01000171.1, forward strand.
GCTTATGGCGTTTGGGTTGGTATTGGTGCCGTAGGAACAACGCTAGCAGCCGTTTGGTTATTTGGTGAGCCATTAACCTTAATAAAATCGTTAAGTTTACTGTTGATCATTACTGGTATTATTGGCCTGAAAATAAGCGCCTAACTAACACCAAATTCAGTATTTCGTTACTGCCGTTAAGTGTGATACCCAAATCACTTGAAGTTGCAGGTAGGCGGCAAGTGGGTTCAATAAACCCACGTGCCGCTTTAAATAGGCAAGGGCTATGTGACAACCTCTTTAGGCAGGAAAGATATTCCTGCCGTGTTAAACAGGTTAAGATGGTTAGTGATGACTCACTTTGCCAAGCTTTAACCAAGTATCGATTACCGTATCAGGATTGAGAGAGACGGAATTAATACCTTGTTCCATCAACCATTCAGCTAAATCATCATGATCAGAGGGGCCTTGACCACAGATACCAACGTATTTGCCAGCTTGTGTCGCTGCATCAATCGCCATTTTTAGCATCATTTTCACCGCGGGATGTCTCTCATCAAACAAATGAGCCACATCTCCTGAATCTCGGTCTAGGCCCAAGGTTAACTGGGTCATATCGTTTGAGCCAATGGAAAAACCATCAAAGTAATCCAAAAATTCCGTCGCCAGTAGGGCATTGGAAGGCAACTCACACATCATGATCACTTTCAGCCCCTGCTCACCTCGGCGTAAATCAAATTTAGCCAGCAAATCAATCACTGAAGCCGCTTCACTGGGAGTGCGCACAAAGGGGATCATTATCTCCACATTCTTCAACCCCATCGTATTTCTGACCCGTTTAATCGCCTGCGTTTCAAGCTCAAAACAATCTTCAAATGCGGGAGAAATATAGCGAGATGCACCACGAAAACCTAACATCGGGTTTTCTTCATGAGGCTCATAGGTAGAACCACCCACTAAGTTACTGTATTCATTTGATTTAAAATCCGACATGCGTACAATAACTCGTTTAGGCCAGAATGCAGCTGCTATGGTCGCAATCCCTTCGGTTAATTTACTGACATAAAAATCAATCGGGTTTTGATAACCACGAATACGCTGCCGGATCTCGGCCTGAACGGCATCGCTTTGCTGTTCAAAATTCAATAACGCTTTAGGATGAATACCGATCATTTTGTTAATGATAAACTCCAAACGAGCAAGACCAACCCCTTCATTAGGAATTTGAGCGAAATCGAAAGCGCGATCTGGATTGCCCACATTCATCATCACTTTGGTCGGTAATAACGGTAGCTCATCAACCGAAGAGCGCTTGATAGTAAATTCCAGTGAACCTTGATAAACATAACCGGTTTCACCTTCTGCGCACGATACCGTAACCCTTGCTCCATCAATCAATCGTTCGGTCGCATCACCACAACCAACAATCGCTGGGATACCCAGTTCACGAGCAATAATAGCCGCATGGCAAGTACGCCCTCCTCGATTGGTCACAATCGCGGCGGCTTTTTTCATCACGGGTTCCCAATCTGGATCCGTCATATCCGTGACCAAAACGTCTCCCTCTTGAACTAACGACATTTGATCCAATGAATCAACCAGACGCACCTGACCTTGACCGATTCGTTGCCCAATTGCACGACCTTCAACCAAGACTTCAGCTTTATTAAATAACTCATAACGTTCAATCACGTTCGATTTCGCTTGTGAGCAAACGGTCTCAGGACGGGCTTGGACAATGTATAACTTGCCATCAATACCATCTTTAGCCCATTCAATATCCATTGGTCGCTGATAGTGCTTTTCAATGATCAATGCTTGCTCAGCTAATGTTTTAATTTCATCATCCGTTAAAGAAAAACGGTTTAATTCTTCTTCCGGTGTATCAATAATAGCCACTTGTTTACCAATTTCTTGGCTATTGGCATAAATCATCTTAGTGAGCTTAGAACCAAAGGTTTTTTTGATGATCGGGTATTCACCCGCTTCGAGCATAGGTTTATGGACATAAAACTCATCCGGATTCACCGCACCTTGCACTACCATCTCCCCTAAACCCCAAGAAGAAGTAATAAAGACCACTTGATCAAAACCAGACTCGGTATCTAGGGTAAACATCACCCCCGAGGCTGCTTTATCTGAACGTACCATGCGTTGAATCCCAGCTGATAACGCAATCCCTCGATGATCAAAACCTTGATGTACACGATAAGAAATCGCACGGTCATTAAATAACGAGGCATAAACATGTTTTGTGGCTTCTAAAACCGCGTCAATGCCTTTGACATTCAGAAACGTTTCTTGCTGGCCGGCAAACGAGGCATCGGGGAGATCTTCTGCTGTTGCGGATGAACGAACGGCAACCGATATTTCTGGGTTACCTTGCGTTAACTCTTGATAGTTATCACGAATATCTTGCTCTAGCGCTTGAGGAAATGGCGCATCTAATACCCATTGACGAATGGTTGCTCCTGTCTTACGTAACGCATCGACATCTTCAACATTAAGATCATCAAGTAATTGGTGGATTCGTTGATCTAAACCTTCATGATTTAGAAACTGGTTAAACGCATAAGATGTGGTCGCAAAACCATTGGGGACTGAGACCCCAACGTTGGCAAGATTAGATACCATTTCACCAAGTGAGGCATTTTTACCGCCGACCTTGTCGACGTCATTCATGGATAAGCGATTAAACCAAAGAGTATTATTTTGCATGTCTTTCTCCAGAAACATTGCAGCTTTTATAGGGGGATTGATGTCTATTTTCAGCCTTCATAATGGAAAACCATGAAGGATATGGCTTATAGCAAACGATTACGTTCGGGCTTAAAAAAACGCGATAATTTTTAAAAGCTGTGCTGAACCTAACTGAAAGCTACACTCATTTTCATTTATTATTGGTCTATCCTACTCAAATGAATTTGAAAAATTAAACAGAAATGAAAACAAATAATCAAAGTCGTGATGTGTTCTATGTTTCTGATGGAACAGCCATCACCTGTGAAACATTAGGCCATGTTGTAC
>SLFB01000138.1 GCA_007124475.1 Vibrio sp.
AGGCGGCAAGTGAGTGACAAATTTGTCTGGAACAAATTTGAACAGCCGTAGGCTGGCCTGTGGTGAGAGCCACGGATGGCTCTCATAATCCTCATGAGCATAAGCAAACTATGTGATTAGGGTGAACGAACGTAGCCAACACCGCTGCAGCTTCAAGTAGGAAGGGTATAGGAAAAAATAATCATTGTCAGCGATGCTGATTAATGCTTTATTGAATAGGGTTATATCCGAGCAACTTGGCGTAGCAGGTAAATGACAAGTCAGTTTATCCCCTGTAACCTCAAATCAAACGGGTATAAAGCATCTTAAAAATAACAAATAAGGGAGACTAGTATGTATCGTTTACTCGTCACTGCATTCACCTTAATCGTCGGTTTTTTTGCCCTGATCGTTGGTTTGTTACTCGCCATCCCCTTGACGCTAATGGCTATCATTAGTGGCAAACGCCTCGAGTGGCAACTGCGCAGACGTCCTTTTCATCAAGCGCACAATAACGAGGGAGAACATGTCATCGAAGGAGAGTTCGAAGAAGTATCCCGAGATGAATACCACTCCGAACAGAACACAAAATCATAACGGCTTTGTTAGGTTATGCTGCCATTCATAACCAATTTATGAACGCTGAGCTAAAGCTTGATCGATGTCTAGCTCACTGTGTCGCTCCGCTAGTTGCTCCCAGCCTTCACCCCAGGTTCGGTTGACAATTCGACCACGTTTGACCGCTGGTCGCTCTGATACCATTTTTGCCCAGCGTTGGAGGTGCTGATAAGCGTCAACATCCAAAAACTCCCCAGCATCGTAAATATTATTCAGTACTAAGTTTCCATACCAAGGCCAAATAGCCATATCAGCAATCGTATAATCCTCACCCGCGATATAGGTTTGGCTGGCTAATTGTTTATCCAATACATCAAGCTGGCGCTTGGTTTCCATAGTAAAACGATTAATCGGATAGGCAAATTTCTCTGGGGCATAAGCATAAAAATGACCAAATCCGCCACCTAAATAGGGAGCAGATCCTTGCAGCCAAAATAACCAATTCATGGTTTCAGTTCGCTCAGCTAATCCTTGGGGTAAAAAATGCTCAAATTTTTCCGCAAGATACAATAATATATTACCCGATTCGAACACACGAATTGGCTCTGCAGCAGAGCGATCAATCAAAGCGGGTATCTTCGAATTCGGGTTTATATCAACGAATCCTGAACTAAACTGCTCGCCATCCCCTATTTTGATCAGAAATGCATCATACTCGGCCTCTTTAATTCCCAGAGCTAATAACTCCTCGAGCATAATGGTTACTTTTTGCCCGTTGGGTGTTCCCATTGAGTACAGCTGAAGTGGATGGTTACCGCTAGGGAGCTGTTGCTCAAAACGAGCTCCCGAGTCAGGTCGATTTATACTGGCCCACTGTCCACCATTTTCAGTATCCATAGACCAGACTTTTGGTGGGATATAACTTTGTGTCATTTTTCACTCCTTGTTATAAACGGGTTAACCACATCATTAATCCGCTTGAAAGATCGATAGATCTCCAACAGATATTGGGGCAGACCAGTTGCGATCAAGTTATAGTTAACTGCATTGATTAAAAATAACGCTCGCTATTTATTCGACAACGTGTATAGTGAATTCGGCTCTTAATATAGAGTTGTTAATGTGACATAAAGTGTAAGTTTTTGATCAGATGACCATCGATACCCTTCGTTTAGTACCTGCACGAGTTTACCTTCATCAACCATTTAATAACTTATCTATCAGCCAATTTCACTTAATGTTATTAAAAATATAGAGGTAACTATGTCAGGTAAAGTGACAGGTTCAGTAAAATGGTTTAACGAAACTAAAGGCTTCGGCTTCCTTACTCCAGACAACGGTGGCAGTGACGTTTTTGTTCACTTCAACTCAATCGTTTCTGACGGTTTTAAAACACTCGCTGAAGGCCAAAAAGTAAGCTTCAACGTAGAGCAGGGCAAAAAAGGCCCTCAAGCAGATCAAGTAACTGTTCTGTAATCAAGTTTCGATGGTGTGACCCATGGTCACGCCATTATTTATTACCTCCCAACCCTTTCTCTACTTCGAGAAAACTTGCCACTGATGAATCCTAACAAACCTCTATTTATCCTCGCTTAACGCTATAGAATAGAGAAACTATAAATGCACGATTTACACTTCCTTTTGTGCAATAAATCGAACATTTGGCTTCTGACACTGGTCTTTATAACTCATTAGTGTACTAATGAGAATCCTTTACTTTATGGATAATAGCAGCATGGCCAAAGCACCCAAAAAATCTAAAGCAACTGAACCTCAAGCGAACAGTAATGAGAAGCTTCCTCTCACACAGCATCAAACCAGAAAACGAATTGAAGATATTCTTGAACAAAGAGCCTTTGAAAAGCAGTATGGTTCATAAATAGCAAATAACCAGCTGCCTTTTAGCTCGATTATTCCCTTAACTTGCTAAAAGGCTAATCGCCTTACTCTATCATTATCTGTAAACCCAAGGATATAACACGAACATTTCGTATAAAAAACATTCGAATTACTTAATATCCTCTGCTATCGGCTGATATTTTTTGTCTCCAGCACACAATTTGTAATACCATACCCCACCTTAAAAACCCCGTACTCTATCGACTGCATGATTGTGGCCAACATTCGCTCTCGGCATCAAAAAGTGAGTTGTTGTACATGACACATAAGCCATCAATCTTCGCAACCATTCGATTAAAAGAGGAAATGGATGAATCAACCAGTGTGTATAATTCGACAGACTCATCGAGAAGCATTAGCAGCCATACTATTAACTGTCGGCTACTTTATCTGGTGGTACACAACCGCTTATGGTTTCGCCTCTTCTTTGGACGACACTGACTTACCAAGCCTGTACCTAGGAATGCCATTATGGTTTTTACTATCGTGCGTCATTGGGCCACTGCTGTTTACTTTACTCTGTGCACTCATGGTGAAATTCATTTACCGCGATATTCCCCTTGAACCTAACCTTAGTCACTCCGATGAATAACCAACTACTACTGCCTTTAGTTATCTACTTAGTTGGCGTCTTCGCCATTGCCTTTTTTAGCCGCCACAAAACCAGTGGCCAGGGTTTTCTAAATGAATACTTTCTTGGCGGAAGAAGTATGGGTGGTTTTGTACTAGCTATGACTCTCGCCGCCACCTATGCTAGTGCTAGCAGCTTCATCGGCGGCCCAGGTGCCGCGTATAAATTAGGTTTAGGTTGGGTACTGTTGGCCATGATTCAATTACCGGCCACTTGGCTAACTTTAGGGGTATTAGGGAAAAAGTTTGCTATTGAAGCCCGTCGCCATAATGCCCTGACGCTAAATGACATGCTATACGCACGGTTTAAAAGCCGTAGTGTCGTGATCTTAGCCTCGAGTGCCTTATTACTCGCCTTTTTTGGCACTATGGTCGTTCAGTTTGTTGGTGGAGCTCGTTTACTACAGACCGTGACCGGACTTTCTTACCAACACGGTTTAATGATCTTTGCTTTTACGGTCGGTCTCTACACAACGATTGGCGGCTTTCGCGCTGTAGTCTTAACCGATACCGTACAAGGGATCATGATGCTAATCGGTACGTTTGTATTGTTAGCTGGAATTATCCATGCAGGCGGTAGTCTTGGCGCCATAGTGACGAAGCTTCATCATATTGATCCAGCGCTGATCACCCCTTATGGGCCTGATCAATTTCTCAGTCAGCCTTTTATGTTGAGCTTTTGGATACTGGTTTGTTTTGGTGTGATTGGTTTACCTCATGCGGCAGTACGCTGCATGTCGTATAAAGACAGCCAATCATTGCATAAAGGCATTATTTTCAGCACTATTATGATGGCTTTATTAATGTTTGGAACCCATTTATCTGGCGCTTTAGGGCGTGCAATTGTGCCGGAGCTCAGCAGTCCAGATCAAATCATGCCGACACTCATGATCACTGTGCTACCTCCTCTATTAGCTGGAGTATTTCTCGCCGGTCCAATGGCCGCGATCATGTCGAGTATCGATTCGCAATTAATCCAAGCGTCAGCAACATTATTGAAAGATCTTTATCTGAATTACATTAATCCACAACTGGTACAGCAACCACAAGGAGAGAGGAAGCTCGCTCGGTTATCACTGTGGGTAACACTGATTTTTGCTTTATTAGTTTTTTTCGCCGCCACCAACCCACCAGAAATGATCATCTGGCTTAATCTGATGGCATTAGGCGGGCTACAAGCTGTCTTTCTTTGGCCTTTGGTGCTCGGGTTATACTGGAAAAAAGCTTCATCTGCCGGCGCACTAAGCTCGATGGTGATTGGATTAACCACCTATATTTGTCTAATGTGGTTAAAACCTGATTTAGCGGGTATTCATCCAATTGTACCCACTCTGCTTGGCGGACTAATCAGCTTTATTGTTATCAGTTACCTCAAACCCGATCCTGACAAAGGCATTAAGTTAGATAACGATCATTTACTTAAGACTCAACACTAGGCCTGTTGACCTTTCTCGACGAAAGCTTTGTAAGCAGAAAAATAAAAAGCGAGCCATTAAGGCTCGCTAACATGGTGATTAATTGACATTTACAGCAATTCAATCGACTGCTGGGCAATCACAAATTCTTCGTTAGTCGGTACAACAAGAGCCACTGCACCTAATTGCTCAGATCTAGCAATAATCCCCGCGTTACCGAAACGAGCTTGCTCATTTCCTTGCTCATCTTCGACAAAACCAAGAATTTTTAAATTGCGTAAAATTTCACGGCGAATGGGCAGTGCATTTTCACCAATACCTCCGGTAAAAATGATGCCATCTAAACTGTCTAAGGCAGCAAGATAAGAGGCAATGTATTTTGCCACTCGATAAGTGAAGACCTGAAAAGCTAATGTCGCACCTTCATGGCCTTGATCCATCGCCTCCAAAATACCTCGAGCATCGCTGGTTAAACCGGATACTCCCAAAAAGCCAGACTCTTTATTTAAAGAATGGAAAACTTGTTCCTGTGTCCAACCTTTTTTCAATAAAAACTCAATAATACCTGGATCAAGATCACCACAACGAGTACCCATCATTAAACCAGACAGTGGAGTGAAACCCATACTGGTATCAACACTTTGCCCATCTTTAATCGCACATACCGAAGCGCCATTACCTAAATGTACCGAAATAAAACTGCTCTGCTCAATGGGTTTATTGAGCATATTTGCCGCCTCACGACTGACAAAATAGTGGCTAGTTCCATGGAAACCATAACGACGAATCCCAAACTCTGTATACAATGATTTAGCAATTCCGCCAGTGTAAGCTTTAGCTGGCATGGTTTGGTGAAAGGCGGTATCGAAAACCGCAAATTGCGGTAACTCCGGAAAAGCCTGTAAGGCGGCGCGCATACCAATTGCATGAGCTTTATTATGCAATGGCGCTAAATCACTCAATGCTTCTACTTCTTGAATTATCTGCTGATCAAGTTTAACGGTTTGCGTGAATTTTTCACCGCCATGAACAACACGGTGACCAATAGCCACAAGGTCATCGATAAGATCATAAGTTTTCACTAACTCAACCAGCTTTTCTACCGCTAACTGATGGTGATTACTCTCACCTTCAATCACACTACTGGCTTTTTCACCGTTAAACTTCCAGCCCATTCGAGCATCATCAAGGCCGAAACATTCACCGAGACCACTCAGTACGGCATCACCCGTATTAGCATTTATGACGGCAAATTTGAGTGATGAGCTACCAGAGTTAATCACCAACACATACGAGTTCGACATGGGGAGCATCCTGTTTTCGAGTATGAATTTGAAGCCTGAGCTTCTCTTTTTTCGTGCTACCCATTATTCAATAATTTTTGAATCTTTCAACTTTTGTTTTGCTGTTTTGTCGCTGTCGACCATTTTTTTATTGATCTATAACAAATAAGTGATACTTTTCTGGAAGCTAACATCATCGGCACAGATTCAGGTATAACCGAGCGAATTGCTGCAGTTAGTTTAGTATGACAATTTAAGCCGTGTGATATAAGCACATCCTTTTGCCTTCTAGCTCCAAAACTCGAAAAGGTGTCTCGTAAATCTCTTCTAATACTTTTGCTTGAATCACTTCCTCAACAGTACCGCTTGCTACCACACTCCCTTTTTTTAAAGCGATAATTCGGTCAGAGTAACAAGATGCAAAATTAATATCATGGATAACCACAACCACCGCTTTATTTAATTCGTGAGCTAAGCGACGAATGGTTGCCATGATTTGCAGCGAGTGTTTGATGTCTAGATTATTTAAAGGCTCATCCAAAAAAACACAATCGGTATCTTGGGCCATGACCATGGCAATAAACGCTAACTGACGTTGTCCACCACTTAATTCATCGAGAAACTTATGCTCCATACTCTTGATATCAAGATAAGCAATGGCTTGATCAATAATCTGATTATCATTGACCGTCAACTTGCCTTGGGAATGAGGGAAACGGCCAAAAGCCACCAGTTCACGCACGGTAAAACGCATAGTGAGGTTATTCGCCTGTCGTAAAACCGACAGTTTTTTAGCCAGACTTTTCGTGTCCCAATCCACTAACTCTCGGCTTTCGATCCACACCTTACCCTCGTCACGTGTGATTAAGCGGCTCGCCATTGATAATAAGGTACTTTTTCCCGCACCATTAGGACCGATGATCGAGGTCACCTGCCCTTTAGGAAACTCAGCACTCGCTTGATGAACAACCGCTTGCGAGCCAAAATATTTAGTCAACTTATCGATTTGAATCATAATGGGTTAAACCACTTTATTACGCAAAAGAAGGGAAAGGAAATAGATACCACCAATAAAATTAATGATCACACTTAAGGTGGTGCCGAACGAAAATACATTTTCTACCACCCATTGCCCTGACAGCAAAGCGGCAACAGACATGGCTGAACAAGCCAATAGTAAAACTCGATGTTGATAAGTGCGCAACCATTCACGAGTTAAATTAGTGACCAACAAACCGAAAAACATCACCGGTCCCACGAGTGCCGTAGATATAGACACCAATACCGCACTGAGTAGCATTACATTTCGTGTCGTGCGTTTAACATCAACGCCAAGACTAACGGCATTATCATTATCCAACCAAAAAACATCCAGTGTTCGATGCATACGAAACAGCAAATAACTCACTACAAGTAATAGAGGAGACACGGCATAAACCAGATTCACATTCACATTATTAAAACTGGCAAACATTTTTGCTTGCACTGCTGCAAAGTCATTCGGGTCCATCAGCATGATGAAGAAAGAAGACAGATTAGAAAATAATTGCCCTAAGATAACTCCAAGCAGTAACAATACGATGATGTTGCTTCGCTGACGACGAAAGTAAAATGTAAACAACAAACTAGAGAACAACAGCATCGCGCTCACAGATAAGGCAAAATTTAAGTAGCTATTCAACATAATAATGCTAAAGCTACCGAAAAAAGCCACCACCAAAACTTGCACTAACAAATAGAGAGAATCAAATCCCATGATACTTGGTGTCAAAATTCGGTTGTGAGTGATAGTTTGAAACGCTAACGATGACTGAGCGATGGCGATCCCAGCGACGATAATAGCCAATACTTTTGGAATACGGCGCGATAAGAAATATTGATAATTATCAGCATTAAGGCCTATACCAATAAATAAACCGGCAAAAAGGATCGCACATACCATCAGCAACAGCATTTTATATTTATCTTGCACGTTGTGGGCCTCTTAAAATCAATACAATAAATGCGATACCACCGAGAATGCTGATAATCATAGAAATGGGTATTTCATAAGGGAAAATTAACACACGACTCACAATGTCACAGACTAGCACCAGCGAAGCGCCGAACAACGCTGTGCGAGGAATGTTTTTACGTAAGTTATCGCCATAAAAATAGCTCACCAAGTTAGGTACAATCAGACCTAAAAAAGGCAATTGACCCACAATCATAACCACAGAAGCGGCCATGATAGAGACAAGACAAACGCCAAGCGTCAAGACTTGCTGATAATTCAGACCTAAATTGACCGCGAAATCACGCCCCATACCAACCGCTGAGATCCGCGCCGCGTATAAATAACTGAGTACAGCAACGGGAATGGCGATATAGAGCAGTTCAAAATCACCACTCAGCAAGTTGGCAAAATTGGCCACCGTCCATCCAGATAAATTTTGTACTGCATCATATCGATACGCGATAAATGTCGCTGCTGATTGTACAACGCTACCGAAGATGATTCCGATCAGTGGCACAAAGACCGCATTCTTAAACTGAATGCGCTGGATAAGCTGCACAAAGGCTAACGTACCCAACATCGCCGTTGAAAAAATAAGTACCAAACTATCGCCATGCCCAAAAAATACTAAGCTCAGTACATACCCCAACATAGCGCACTCTATGGTTCCGGATGTTGAAGGGGCAGCGAAACGGTTCTGGCTAATTTGCTGCATAATTAAACCAGCAATACTTAAGCCTCCACCCGCTAAGATGACGGCTAATAAACGAGGAATTCGACTGGTCCAAAATAATTGCCAAGCGACGTCGTCGCCTTGCCATAAAGCGGCTAAAGAGAGATGGCCAACACCAACAAATAAGGAGATTACGCTGAGAGTTAAGAGTACGAGTAATAACTTTTTCAAAGTTAACCTCAATATAAATAAGAATTAAATGATTGTCGCAGCATGCGATTAAGAGTGTTCTGGGCAGGGTTCATAACAAAAAACCAACAACTTGCATTTGTCGATAAAGCGCAAAGCGATCACTCCCTTCACGACAAGAAAAATAGCTATACCCAAATGACTAGGAGTCACAGCGAAACAACTGACTTTCAATTAATAAAAACACAGTGAATGCCAATACAGCGTCTTTCTTGAGTAGTACACTCACGACTCAAGAAAGCGCTATGGTAAACACAAGCTATGTCTATTAATGAAGACTAACTTGCATATCCTGCAACATTTTCTCGGTTGCGGTCACACCAGCAATAGAAAGATACCAAGCATTTAAATCTAAAAAGACCATGCGGTTATTTTTATAAGCCTCAGTGGCTTTAATTAAAGGGTTCTCAAACTCTTCACGAGTATGGCTTTGTCCTTTATTGACTAATCTGTCGCGGTCAATAATGAACAAGGTTTGTGGGTTATTTTGACGAATATACTCATAAGAAACGAGATTACCGTGATTGGCGGTTTGCTTAACCTCGGCGGCTTCGCTAAAACCAAAATCTTTATAGATAGATGCAAAACGAGAATTGGCACCAAACGTGGTAATATTACCACCCGAACTCATGACAGTCATCGCCTGAGCATGATGCTGCTGATTGTAATCATGGACTTGAGTAAATTTCTCATCCAGCTCAGCAATCTTCGCTTCTACCTGCTCTTCAATGGCAAAAATCTTACCTAAATTACGCCATTGCTCTTGGGTGCTTTGCCAGTAAGGTTTGTTAGAATCAACCGCAAACACGACAGTTGGGGCAATTTTATTGAGTTCAGCATAAGCAGTACGAGCCGCTCGTGGGCCAGTAATGATCAAATCTGGCTTTTGCATAAAAATGCGCTCAAAGTCAGGTTCAAAGAGTGAACCAGCAGGTGAATATTCTGCCCCTTGATACTTAGCTAAATACTCCGGCAGCTCTGCAACTTTTGATACAGCGATGGGATCGATACCAAAGTGATTAATTGCATCTAATGGGCCAATGCCAATAACCACAACACGCTTCGGGGTTTCTTTGATGGTTGTTTTACCCATTTGATGCTCAATGGTGACATTAGCCGCTTGGGCAGTCATTGAAGCGAGCAAGCCTAACGCCGCCAAACTCATAATTGATTTCATACTATTCCTTACCTGACCAATTTAGTGCGATATATTCTGATAAGCATTCTCATTAAGAGATGCGAACTATACCCAGTTCTGTTTAGAGCTGCAATAGTCAGTGAAGGAATAATTTACGATTAAACACAAACTCTGATCCATCACAAAGTTGTCGAGACTTTGCTATTTTTATAGGCAATTCAAGTGATTTTACACGGAAGGTAATGAAAAAAAGCTGATCAATAAACCGCCCAACGTAGAGCTAAGTGCGCACAATAGAAAAGAGAACCTAGCGGTCTGTTGATTAGATACACGAGTGAGAATCGGTGCAGCAATAAATAACCCAAGGCAAACCAGTCGAACATCAAACTGAGTCCACCACGCCAGTAAGCTTAAAGCTAAAATGATAGCAAACAGCCAGCGAGACGAGATCGCTAACTTAATCCCCAATCCAATGACTAAAAATACCGTAGCCGCCCAACCTAACATACACACCACACATGATATTGATTCTCATTTAGTCAATGTAGAACTTATTGCTCTGAAAAACAAGCATTCACAGAAAAACCTTGGTAATAATGTGGTGTTTAAACATGGCCTATCGCGCTATTTGCTCACTCTTTATTACACTTATTTCGGATTAGTTTTTTTAATTCTTTTTATAGAATAATATCGTGCTTAAGACCTCACTTTATGATTGATTAAGCCTATTGTGGCGACTAATATCTCGGCGAATCAAAAGTTCAATTCATTAGCTGTTTTTGTTCAATTTTAAGAGCCTTACGCAACTGTAGGTATGTGTAGGTGGAGAACCCAATGTCCGTCGCATTTCCATTAGCCAAATTGATTTTTCTTATTGCGATTTTAGCCGCTGTCGGCCAAATGACGCAAACCATGTATGTACCATCAATTGGTCATATGGCAAGTGAGTTTTTGGTATCTCCTTCCTCATTACAGGCCGTAATGGCGTGTTACTTAATCCCATACGGATTGTCACAATTTGTTTATGGGCCACTTTCTGATCGCTTTGGTCGCAAACCTATTATTATTTCAGGTTTAGTCATTTATATTGCCGGAACTTTAATTTCTTTGTTTGCTCATCAATTTTACTGGTTCTTAATTGGTAGCTTTATTCAAGGTCTAGGTATCGGTAGTGGCGGCGCAATGTGTCGAACCTTGACCCGTGATTGCTTTACAGGCACTCGACTACATCAAGCCAATAGCTTAATTAGTATGTGTGTGATTTTTTCACCACTAATCGCTCCTGTACTGGGCGGATATCTAACCGAGGTATTTGGCTGGCGTTCCAGCTATTTGTTTTTATCATTATTTGCGATTGCAGTGCTGATCATTATGCTCACTCGCTTCACTGAAACCTTGCCTAAGGAACGGCGTCGACCAGAATCTGTATTTAGCCGCTATCAATTTGTAATGTCAGATCGACGTTTTCAAGGTTACTTGATGTGCTTAGTAGCCACTTTTTCTGGCTTAGCAGTTTTTGAAGCTGCCGCTGGTGTACTACTTGGTGGAGTGCTGGCCTTACCTGCCACTACGGTCAGTTTATTATTTGTCACGCCAATTCCAGGTTATTTAGCTGGCGCTTGGTTATCCAGTGCTGTTGCAAAAAAACACAATGAAAGAGTGGCACTACAGATAGGTTTAATCGCGATTGTGAGTGGTTCAATTATTGTACTGATTCCAGGTGTGTTTGATACCACCAATGCTTTGGCCTTAATTGGCGGTGCCACCGTTTATTTTCTTGGCGCAGGGATTTTATTCCCAGCTGCTACTACCGGCGCTCTAGATCCCTTACCAAACCATGCTGGAACCGGTGGTGCAATACTGGGAGGAATGCAAAATCTAGGGGCAGGGCTAGCAACGTTAGTCGCTTCGTTATTTCCAGCAACGAACCAATTACCGTTAGGTATCATTATGCTTGTGATGTCAGTGCTGGCTTTACTGGGTTTAAGACGGGTCTACAAACCTCAGAACCCATCAAAACCCATGCCGTTACCGGTTTAAGACAAAGCTCTGCAAATAACTTGAAATAACAAACAGACAGGTAAATAGATAGATAGTAAGTGAACTTCTCCCTATAACCATAAAGCAGAAGATGTGAATGGGGAGAATTGATCACCAACGGACAGCATTTAAAACGGGATTTCTAGCTGCAAAAACCAGTCTTTGGGGGCAATGTCATGCCAGCGATAATCTAAACGCAAACGAGGCAATCCAGAGCGTTTA
>SLFB01000111.1 GCA_007124475.1 Vibrio sp.
TTAATACATTCGGGTGCTGACTTAACGCACGTGTCAAAAAAGGCTCTAAGTCGGGGCCAAACCAAATAACCAATGACGCCTCTCGAATCCGCTTTACATCTGATGGGCGGAAGGCATAATCGTGCGGCGATGCATTCGCAGCCAACAGTACATCTGGCTGACTTACTTGGTACGTTAACTCATGAGTTATCATTTGAATAGGTTTAATACTGGTCAAAATACCGTTTGCCCAACCTGATAAAGGAAAAGCAAACAGTATGGCGCACAGCGTAAATCGAGATAGCATGGTAATTTCCTGCTGGTAGCGTTAATAATCACGAAATGTTACATTATAACATCACCTCAATGCAAACGAGTTTCTTTCATGTCAACACTCATTGAAATGCATGACATCTGTGTTGATTTTAATCAACGCCGAGTACTTGATAAGATTAGCTTATCCTTATCAAGAGGCAAAATTACTACGTTAATTGGTCCTAACGGTGCAGGTAAATCAACCCTAGTTCGTGTCTTACTGGGTTTACACCAGCAAAATTCTGGGACAATTTCTCGGGATAAACAGCTCAAGATTGGCTATGTACCACAAAAATTAAAACTCAATGATACGTTGCCGTTGAGTGTCAGTCGCTTTCTACGCCTGGCCGGGAAATACAGCCAACAAGAGCAATTAGATGCACTTCGTCTAGTGGGAGCAGAACACCTACTGGAACTTGATATGCACAAATTATCCGGTGGCGAAAATCAACGCGCTCTACTGGCTCGAGCTTTATTACAGCGCCCAGATCTATTAGTGCTTGATGAGCCAGCGCAAGGCGTCGATGTTCAAGGGCAGATCGATTTATACGATTTGATCGACACAATTCGGCAACGTTTCAACTGTGCCATTTTTATGGTGTCACACGACTTACATCTGGTAATGGCTAAAACCGATGAAGTTATCTGTTTGCATCACCATATTTGTTGCTCAGGTTCACCAGCGGATATTTCGCAACACCCCAGTTATCTAGCGTTATTTGGTCATCGTAGCAGAGAAACCCTCGCTTTTTATCAACATAAGCATCAACATCATCATGATTTATCCGGTCAACCGGTAAGTGGTGATGCTCAAGCCTGTTCACATCATTCACACGGTCATCACCACCATGATTGAGTTTTTACTTCCGTCTATTGCCGCTGGAATTGGTATCGCTATTATCGCTGGGCCGCTCGGTTCATTTGTTGTCTGGCGACGTATGGCGTATTTTGGCGACACCCTAGCCCACGCTTCACTACTTGGGCTAGCCTTAGGTTTTCTACTTGATATTAATCTCTATTTTGCCCTACTGGTATGCTGCCTAAGCTTAGCGGTGCTGTTAGTGACCATGCAACGCCAGCAATTAATTGCGACCGATACCTTATTGGGAATTCTCGCCCATAGCTCTTTGTCATTAGGTCTCATTGCCGTGAGTTTTCTCGATAATGTTCGTATTGATTTAATGAGTTATTTATTTGGTGATCTACTGGCCGTCAGTCCAGCAGATTTATGGTTTATCTGGAGTGGCGTTGCTGTGGTGAGCCTTGCCGTTTATCTCTTTTGGCGACCCTTACTTTCCAGTAGTGTGAATGAAGAGTTGGCCAGCGTTGAAGGGGTCAATATTGAACTAATGCGCCTAGTGCTGATGCTACTTATTGGCCTTGTCATTGCGGTTGGTATGAAATTTGTTGGCGCGTTGATTATGACCTCATTGATGATTATCCCTGCGGCTACAGCAAGACGCATCGCTAAAACGCCAGAACAGATGGCGCTGCTGGCATCACTGATCGGCATTATTTCCGTCTTGATTGGTATCAGCCTTTCCTGGCGATTCGATACACCAGCAGGGCCTTCTGTGGTGGTCAGCGCCACCATGATGTTTATGCTCAGCCAAATGGTTAATCGTCGCTCTGGCTAAAAGTTTACCGCTAACTTCAATTATAAAGGCCTGTTTATACAGGCCTTTTTTATCTTATCTTATCTTATCTTATCTTACCAACGACCTAAAATTGCAAAAATGAGACAGCTTATCAAGCCTACCAGCAAGACATAAGGAAACTGTGTGCGGATATGGTCAATATGGTCATTACCTGTTGCCATTGAAGATACTATTCCAGTATCACTGATCGGTGAGGTCATATCACCCAAAATAGCCCCTGATATTGCAGCGCCGATCAATAAATGTGGGTCGAGATCGGCTGCCACTCCGACTTGAATCGCTAATGATCGCAAATATAACAAAAAAGCCTCCGTAAATTGGAGGCTTTCGAGATAAGAAACTAACTTTTATCAGCGTATTACCAACCGGTAACTTCACGCAGGGCTTGACCGATATCCGCCAGACTTTTCACGGTTTTCACACCTGCTGATTCTAATGCCGCAAATTTCTCTTCTGCGGTACCTTTACCACCAGAAATGATCGCACCAGCATGGCCCATGCGCTTACCTGGAGGTGCGGTCACACCAGCAATATAAGAAACTACTGGCTTAGTCACATACTGCTTAATAAAGGCGGCCGCTTCTTCTTCCGCTGTACCACCGATTTCACCAATCATGACAATCGCTTCGGTTTCAGGATCGTCTTGGAACAGTTTTAGAATATCAATAAAGTTAGAACCTGGAATAGGGTCACCACCAATACCAACACAGGTTGATTGACCAAAACCTTCATCCGTTGTCTGTTTAACCGCTTCATAAGTTAAAGTACCTGAGCGCGAGACAATGCCCACTTTACCTTTTTTATGAATGTGTCCCGGCATAATGCCAATTTTACACTCATCAGGAGTAATAATCCCTGGGCAGTTCGGACCTATCATACGCACACCGGTTTGTTCCAACTTGACCTTAACATCAATCATATCAATGGTTGGAATACCTTCGGTAATGGTCACGATCAGCTCAATACCAGCATCAATGGCTTCTAAAATGGCATCTTTACAAAACGGAGCCGGAACATAAATCACCGTTGCGGTTGCACCGGTGGCTTCAACGGCTTCACGTACGGTATTAAACACTGGCAAACCTAGATGAGTTTGACCACCTTTACCCGGAGAAACACCACCCACCATTTGGGTGCCATAAGCTAATGCCTGCTCAGAATGGAAAGTACCTTGACCACCAGTAAATCCTTGGCAAATGACTTTGGTGTCTTTGTTAATTAATACCGACATTATTTGCCCTCCGCAGCAGCAACAACTTTACGCGCAGCGTCAGTCAACGACTCTGCTGCAATGATATCTAA
>SLFB01000214.1 GCA_007124475.1 Vibrio sp.
AGCCGAAGCTGGATTTTTTATTCAAACAGGTGATTAACCTAAAAGACTGAGTGCGGCATTTGGCGCTTGCTTAGCTTGCGCTAAGATAGAGCTTGAAGCTTGACCTAAAATTTGCGCCTTAGTTAGAGCCGTTGTCTCGCGCGCAAAATCAGTATCACGAATACGACTCTTAGAAGCGTTTACGTTCTCATTAATGTTATCTAAGTTGTTAATAGCATGGTTAAATCTATTTTGAAACGCCCCTAACTCAGCTCGATGGCTATCGACATATTGTAACGCCGCATCGACAATGGCCACGGATTCTTGAGCACCGCCAACCGTAGTCACATCAATGTCATTAACAGTAACCGTTTGAGCAGTCCCCATATTTAACTCAGTAGCAAGAGAGCCTGAGAAAGTGGCCGCTCCTTGCACCTTATCTTCACCGGTAAAAACTTGCAATTGCCCGTTTTCATTGACCGATGCTTGCACCATGTCAGTTTGACCATTAATGTAGGTGGCTAACTGCTCAATATCATCGCCTTCTTTAGCGGTAATATTGATGACTTGCTCATCACCATTAACATCATTAACTGTAATGGTAAACTGGTTATCAGTCCCTGATACCGTCCAATCTTTATCGGCCTCAAAGCCAGCTACATAGCTACTGCCACCCATTTTTGCATTGTCGCTACGCATATCATTTAGGGTTAACATGACAGCTTCACCACTGTGTGAGCCAATTTGGAAAGATTTAGTTTCAAAAGTGCCATTTAACAGACGGTTACCACCAAAAGATGTCGTTTCAGCGATCCGATTCAACTCATTGTTTAATGCGGTCACCTCTTCTTGAATTGCAACACGCTCGGCTTTCGAGTTAGAACCATTAGCAGATTGTAGAGATAAGTCACGAATACGTTGTAAAATATTCGTAGATTCTTGCATCGCACCTTCTGCTGTTTGTGCCATTGAGATACCGTCGTTTGCATTACGAACTGCCACATCTAAACCTCGGCTTTGGACATTTAAGCGGTTTGAAATTTGTAAACCTGCAGCGTCATCTTTAGCACTGTTAATTTTAAAACCGGATGATAGACGTTCCATTGATGTCTGCTGCGCACTGGTTGCACTATTTAGGTAACGTTGTGCGGTCATTGCTGATACGTTAGTGTTTACATTCACTGCCATGGTAATTTCTCCAATTGATTTTCCGATGCTTCCGGTTTTCGACGTCTCGTAAAACCAAGGTAGTTCTCTCAAAGTTATTCTCTTAACGGCATAGAAAAAAAAACCTTTAGAAATTTTTCTTATTTTTCTTAAAAAAAACCAGTTGATGGATAAAAAACCGCCAAAGCAGTAAAATAAACAAAAAAGTAACCATTTAAACTCAAGATTTATTTATTCGTGTCGATAACGCTAAGTTTTATCTTTAAATCTAAATGGCTCGCCAGCATAAAAACATGCTCTAACACGACGACTGCGCAACAAATACCACCCCAACCATAGTAGAATGACTAAGGTGAATGCATTAAGCCAATTAAACGCACCATGCTCTAAATAGACACTATGCAAAGTATGTATTAATTGTGTCATTACCGTGAGCAGCGTTATGCCATAACCGAGCTGAAAGAAGGCTAATAAAGAATGGCGCTGCTCTTGTCTCAAATGAACAAGCCACATTAAAACAATACTCGGTAATCCAACCATTAACCCCCAATAGAGCTGGTGACGGTCTGGATAGATAAAAGCTAAAATCACTTCTCCTTGCTCTCGACTTACCCCAGCAATAATAAAGATCAGCCATGCTCTGGCTAAAAATAGCCAGCCAAACCAAAGCCAGAGTGAAGGTTTAAGGTAACCATAATGGTCATAGTGTTCGATAGGATACTGCATTATTCATTGTCTATTACAATTGCTCACATAGCGCCTACTGTAACCTAACTAGTCACAGACAACTATCAGCAGTTGTTGAGCTAAAGTGGAGCAGTTCTCGAGATAGGATTCACTCAAGCACCTGAAGCTGCAGGGGTGTTGGCTACGTTCGTTCACCCCAATCACATAGTCTGTGGCAATAAAAAAGGTAAGCTAACAGTCGCTCGCTTACCTTTTCAGTGATTAATAAAACAATCGGTTACTCTTCAAAACCAAGATGTTCAGCAATATTAACTTTACGTTCCATCACCCACTGACGATCAAAAGGTCCCCAATCTAAAAGACGATAATAACCATCGTTATGACGTCGTCCATCTTGTACAAAATTCAACTGAATACCAATGCCAGGCATCGCTTTAATCACATCTTGAATTGTCCGTCGCGGCCAGCCCGTTTTTTCGATCAACTTAGGGACATTTGGCCGTTCAAGGCTTTCTACTAATAAGGCCAAATATAAACGCCTTGCAAATACAGGACTCAACTCCATTGATACCTCCTAAATGGTATAAGACACATTATTTCTGTTTTGCCAGTAAAAAGTTTGAGCTCGATCAAACACAAGCTAATCGGTTAAGAGATTAGTCACCTATAGCCGAACGAATGGGTATTACAAATGACTAGTCATTGAGTTGTTCTACGTGCTAATACTGGTCGCACGACCACTGCAACGAACTAGAAAGTATTGTAAGATGTTTGACTTTAGTAAAAGTAAATAAGGAGCCCTACTTTGATCACTCTTTACGGTATTCCCAACTGCGACAGCATCAAAAAAGCACGTAAATGGCTGACAGACCAAGAGATTGAGTATCAATTTCATGATTATCGCAAAGACGGTATTAGCAACGAGTTAATTCAGGAATTTATTCATACTTTTGGTTGGCAACAGGTAGTCAATAAACGCGGTACGACCTACCGACAGCTAAGTGCTGAAGTAAAAGATAAGCTTGATGAAACCATGGCGCTGAATTTATTACTTGAGCAACCTGCCATGATAAAGCGCCCAATATTACGTCTGGATAATTCCCTTCATCTCGGCTTTAATGCTGATGACTACACGACAGTTCTCTCTTCTTCACAAGGACAATAAGAATGATAGATAGCCCAGTACTGACACTTGCAAAAGATTTAATTAGCCGCGAATCCGTAACACCCAATGATGCTGGCTGTCAGCAAGTGATGATAGAACGCCTCCAAGCACTGGGCTTTGAGATAGAGATCATGGTGTTTGCCGACACTACCAATTTTTGGGCACGAAAAGGTAGCGATGGTCCGTTATTTGTTTTTGCCGGCCATACCGATGTCGTCCCTGCTGGCCCTTTGTTTGAATGGCATACT
>SLFB01000308.1 GCA_007124475.1 Vibrio sp.
AAGCTATATACTTAATTAGACAATTGGGGAATAGATCAATGCGTAAGATTAGATGGCTGTGGCTCTTGGGCGGAATATTAACGCTTCAGGTCACTGCTGAAGCTGCGAGTCAATATGATAGGTTGGGTGAATTATCCGCTCGCATTATTGGTGGTGAAAAGTCATCAGAAAATGATTGGCCTTTTATGGCTGCATTAGTGAGAACTAATGCGATTGATACCTTTCAAGGGCAGTTTTGTGGTGCTACCTATATTGGACAGGGCTTTGTTTTAACCGCTGCACACTGTATTGCAAGCAAACGGATAACAGATTTCTATGTGCATATTGGTATTCATGATTTATCGAAAGCCAATACACAAGGGCAAGTCGCACAAGTTAGAGCTATTTACATTCATCCTGCTTATAACCATGTTACTTATGCCAATGATATTGCTTTGATTGAAGTGACGAGTCAACCCAATCGAGCAACCGTTAAGTTGGCGACAGAATATAAGAATACTGAGATGCCAGCCCATACGGAACTAATCGCAATGGGCTGGGGAGAACAAAGCCCTGATAAAATTGGCATTTATCCTAAAGTTTTATATCAAGTGACCTTACCCTATGTGCTGCGCTCAAGCTGCCAGAATTTAGGTGGGAATTATAACAATGTGACTGAAAATGCCTTATGTGCTGGATTTATCGATGGTGGCAAAGATGCCTGTCAAGGAGACAGTGGGGGGCCATTAATTTATCAGCGTGAAAGCATTATTAAGCAAGTCGGAATAGTTAGTTGGGGAGACAGCTGTGCAAAACCCAACGCCTATGGTGTGTATACTAATGTGAGTTATTTTGATGACTGGATCCAAGCTACTATTGAACGATCTTCGAGAGTTTCTAGTTCAGGTGGCAGTATCGGTTGGTCTTTATTGGGGTTAGGTTTACTGGGCTGGTTCCGTTTTCGTAAAGGAGTGAGATTGTGATAAGAGTCGTATTCAGTACATTATTAGTATTCATCTTGAGTGCTTGCAGCGGCGCAGAAACCGCAGCAACTCATCCTATAGCTGGGGATAGCGTTCCTCTGCTCAGTTATCAAGTAAATTCACACTCGATAGCGTTTGAAGCTCTGAGTAATGGCTGCAGTCAAGCGGATCATTTTACTTTGCATATTGAGTCGAGCAGTAGCAAGGCAGCAACCGTTTCAGTGCTACGTGTCAAACAAGATATGTGTCGTCGTATGCCAATGTGGCAATCCTTCTCGCTCACGTTACCACCAGAATTACAGGGTAAGAGAGTTAGCGTGCTTAATCCGTCCGGCAGTCGAGATGTTAAAAACTAGTTAATATTGCCTGTGCAGTATATCATGCTGTACAGGCGCACTACCTCCATGCCGGTTCCGGCTCAACAATCTCACGCCAATTAGTCAACAAATATCGTAAAAATACGCTTTTTTTGGCGGTTTCCTACCTTATTAAGCAGATAAAGCTTGAAATGATCAGGTGAACTTTGCTTTACTCTGCAGAAGTATTGCCTTGCAAGATGCAACTTAATTAGTATTCTGTGCTGAATTAATGATCTAAGCGGTTAGCTTTTTGGTGATTTCTTTTTGCACACTAATGGCAATAACTCTGCTTTTCTCATGTTACTTCAATTGGTTACAACATAGCGAGATAGCGCCGCATATGTGATTATGATGTGGGGCTCCCTTAATGCTGCCGTTGAAGTTTGCTACTTGCAGTAAAGCAATTATTGATGGATGAAATAAGGATTAAAAACTTAATGAGTGAAATCACGGAAAACAAATCAGCTCAGGGCCGTGGCGTACTACGCTTTATTGCCCTGGCAGGACAAAAAATTCCTGATCCGATCGTGATCTTTATGGTGTTACTTGTCGTTTGCCTAGGTTTAACCGGTCTGATGAGCGGTATACAATTTGAAACCACCGGAGCCGATGGCGCAAGTACCACTCACAGCATTAAAAACATGCTAGCAACCGAGCACGTGCGTTGGTTATTTGATAATGCGTTATTACAAAACTGGTTAGCTTTTGGTGGCGGTGTATTAGGCGTTATTCTGATTGTCATGATTGGGGTTGGCATCGCTGAGCACTCCGGTTTATTGAGTACTGTGATCAAACGAGTCGGTACTAAAATTAGTGACCGTTGGTTACCTTTGCTACTGGTTTTCTTAGGTATTATGAGCTCGATTGCCAGTGATGCGGGTTATCTGGTACTGATTCCGTTGGCGGGTATGCTTTATTCTGGTTTAGGTAAAAATCCATTAATTGGTATGAGCGCGGCATTTGCGGGGGTTTCCGCCGGTTTTAGTGCCAACTTAATCCCAGCGACGCCTTCAGATGTGATTATTGGTATGAATGCGAGAATCTTTGCTGAAACGCAAGGGGTTCCGTTTGTAAATGCTGCGGGCGAAACGCTTATCCCAGCCACCATGCATTATTATTTTATTCTTGTCTCCACCTTTTTATTAGCGATTGTGGGTGCTTGGGTGACTCAGCGTTTTGTTACCCCTCGTCTAGAGAAAATGAGTTATCAAATTCCGGAAGATTTGAATCTAGATGACTTTAAAGTGACAGAAAAAGAGCAAAAAGGGTTGCGAGCTGCTGGTGTGGGTTTAATTCTGGCATTATTAATGGTATGGGGATTGATCGTTGGTCCATTAGCAACCTATACCGATGCCTCTGGTCGTGAAGTTACGCCGTACCTGAATAATGTTATCTTATTAATTGCCTTGGTTTTCACCATTATTGGTGTGTTTTTTGGTGTCGCGAGCGGTAAATTCAAGAAGATCCAAGATGTAGTGCAAGCCATGGTTAAGCAGATGAATACCATGGGTTATATTTTAGTTTTAACCTTCTTCTGCTATAACTTCTTGGCTCTGCTCAGTTATTCCGGTCTTGGCACTTATATTACCTATCTTGGTGCGACCTTCTTACAATCTCTTGGGCTACAAAAATTCCCGATTTTATTGATTATCGGTTTCTTGCTAACCACGGCGGTAATTAACCTCTTTGTGGGTGGTTTAACTTCGAAATGGATGCTATTAGGTCCTATTTTTGTCCCTATGTTGTATCAAGTAAACCCGAATATGACGCCAGATTTAGTGGCTGCGGCTTATCGTGTTGCGGATTCATCCACCAATATCATTACGCCGATGATGAGTTATGCTGGGGTTATTTTAGCCTTTATGCGTAAGTACAAACCGGAGCTATCGTTTGGTGATGTGATTGCGATGATG
>SLFB01000238.1 GCA_007124475.1 Vibrio sp.
GATCGACATCGGATTGATAAACATTGGCAAGTGAGCAAAAAAAATCCCGCCTTTCAGCGGGGAAGCCCAAGAAAACGGTTCATTGTTATTGGAGAGAGTACAAAAACATTGTTAAATGCATGTTAATTAATTTAGTTTATTGTGTTTATTTTGCCAAGTGATTATTGAATATTTTTCCTTCAGTCGTATTATCTACGCCTTATTTAAGTCCTCGATTAGGTTTTTAGCATGGTATTTGATCCAACATTAGCGGCATATACTCTTGAAGCTCAGGGCTTGCGTTGCCCAGAGCCAGTAATGATGGTTCGTAAAACGATTCGCACCATGCAAGAAGGTGAAGTGTTATTGGTGATAGCCGATGATCCTTCAACGATTCGGGATATTCCTAGTTTCTGCCGTTTTATGGATCATCAGCTTTTGGCGCAGCAAACCGAGCAGTTGCCTTACCAGTACTTGATCAAAAAAGGTTTAATCTAGTTTTGAAGCGTGATTGAGAGATGGGTTTTTCATCGATGAAAGTAAGGCGACAGGATGATTGGCCTTACTTCATCGCTTAAGCAGTCACATAAACCGACAATGGCTCATGTTGATGAGTGGTAACCGAGTTATCCCCGCCCTACTCGAAGCTGCAGGGGGGTGGCTACGTTCGTTCACCCCAATCATAGAGTCTGTCTATGTTCATGGCGATTCGCTCACTGGCCCGCCTACCTGCAACTCCAAGTTGTTTAGGTATAGAGTTATTCTTGGAACTCGATCGCTCGGATTTCAGCCTGCAGTTTATTGACTTGTTGCTGCAAAGTCCTTAATTCGTTATGCATTGGAATGATGTAGGCGACTCGGATCCAAGCTTCGACGGTGAGAGCAGCCATAATAATGGCTCCGGCAACCATCGGTAGCCACATATTGGTTAACGTCATACCTAATAAGGTGAGTAGAAAGCCAAAAGTGAATAAGTAGCTCTGACTTTTGGCGGTCATTCCTGTATAGCGTGTCAGCATAATTAACCCTCTTACCGCACCACGATAGGTTTAACCTAGCACGGCAATAGTAATACGAATATGGCTAACATCACGCTCTTAATCGCTTTTCATCAAGAGCGTGATCCAGTGCTAACAATTTTTATCGAAAAAGTGCGGTTGCTGGGTCTTAAAATAGCGCTGCGCCAATCGCTAAGCCGACAAATAAAATCGCGGTGATTTTTCGTATCAGGGCTAGTGGCAGTTTATTGGCCGATAATTTACCGATCACTACGACAGGGACATTAGCCAACAGCATACCAATCGTGGTGCCTAAAATGACCCACAATAAGGCGTCGGCATATTGGGCACCTAAGATGGAAGTGGCTATTTGGGTTTTGTCGCCAATTTCAGCAATAAAGAAGGCGATAAAACTGGCGACAAATGGCCCACGATTAGAAATCGATTCTTCATCATCCAGTTTATCGGGAATCAACACCCAGCCGGCCATGATTAAGAAGCTTACCACCAAGACCCATTTTAATATCTCGGGCGACAAATAATCGGCAACGACGACGCCTAACCAAGCCGCTAAGGCATGATTGGCTAGCGTAGCGAGAAATATCGCCGCAATGATCGGAATCGGTTTTCGGTATCGACTGGCTAACAGTAGAGAAAGCAGTTGGGTTTTATCGCCAATTTCAGCTAAGGCGACGGTAGTAATTGAAATAGCTAATACGCTCACGATAGGCTCAATGGGGCGGGATAATTATAATAACCATAGACAAACGCCACGCCCCACCCCGGTTCGCTTTGTTTGCCTAAGGTCTTGCTCAGCTAAAATGATTTTAGCCTCGGACGCCATGGTGATTTGGCACCAATCATGTTGACGAACGAACCGTTAAGATTAAACCCTCTTACCGGCAAGCTACTCCCCAAAGACGGCGCAATTCTAATCAGGCTGTTAAGAAATCTCAAGTCACAAATGACCTCAAGACTTACTTTTGGGATAATTTGCCACAATCCATGGTATAAATTGCCCTAAAAGGGATTTTTGACCATTAATTAAGCAATATTACCCCTACTCGCTGAGCGAATATCTCGGTATACTTGTTCGCTATTTCTTATCAATTCAAACAGAAGAATCGCGCGAACCTGACTATGCAAAAATACGATATCAAAACCTTTCAGGGTATGATCCTCGCGCTGCAGGATTATTGGGCCCAACAAGGCTGTACCATTGTTCAACCATTAGATATGGAAGTTGGTGCAGGCACCTCTCACCCAATGACATGCCTGCGAGCTATCGGCCCAGAGCCTATCGCCACGGCGTATGTTCAACCTTCTCGTCGTCCAACCGACGGTCGTTATGGTGAAAACCCGAACCGCCTACAGCACTACTATCAATTTCAAGTCATCATCAAACCATCACCGGATAATATTCAAGAGCTGTATCTTGGATCACTTGAGGTATTGGGTGTTGACCCGCTGGTTCACGATATTCGTTTCGTCGAAGATAACTGGGAAAACCCAACCTTAGGCGCATGGGGATTAGGCTGGGAAGTGTGGCTTAACGGCATGGAAGTGACCCAGTTTACTTACTTCCAACAAGTTGGTGGTCTTGAGTGCAAGCCAGTAACCGGGGAAATAACTTACGGCATTGAACGTCTGGCGATGTATATTCAGGGTGTTGATTCTGTTTATGATTTAGTCTGGACAGATGGTCCATTAGGTAAAGTAACCTATGGCGATATTTTCCATCAAAATGAAGTAGAGCAGTCAACCTACAACTTTGAACATGCGGATGTGGATTTTCTTTTCACCTTCTTCGATCAGTGTGAGAAAGAGTGCCAGTATCTGCTTGAACTCGAAAAACCACTACCATTACCGGCCTATGAGCGGATTTTAAAAGCGGGTCATGCATTTAACCTGCTTGATGCTCGTAAGGCGATTTCGGTGACTGAGCGCCAACGTTATATCCTGCGTATCCGCAACCTCACTAAAGCGGTTGCTGAAGCGTATTACGCCTCTCGCGAAGCGCTAGGCTTCCCAATGTGTAAAAAGGGTGAGGATAAATAACATGGCCAAAGAATTTTTAATCGAACTCGGTACAGAAGAGTTACCACCAAAGCAGCTTCGCACTTTAGCTGAAGCGTTTGCCGCCAATTTTAGTACAGAACTTGCCGCGGCAGAGTTGACTCATGACGGCGTAAAATGGTTTGCCACTCCACGTCGTTTGGCGCTGAAAGTCGCTAATCTTGCCGAGAAACAAACGGATAAAGTGCTAGAAAAGCGTGGCCCTGCCGTTTCTGTGGCTTTTGATGCAGAAGGTAACCCGACTAAAGCAGCACAAGGTTGGGCGCGTGGTAATGGGATCACGGTTGAGCAAGCCGATCGCCTCAAAACTGAGCAAGGTGAGTGGTTGCTGTTCAAACAAGAAGTGAAAGGTCAAGCGGCGAAAGCGATTGTCGTTGAGCTGGCTGCCAAAGCATTGGCCAACTTGCCTATCGCTAAGCCAATGCGCTGGGGCGATAAAGAGACTCAATTTATTCGTCCAGTAAAAACCTTGACTATTCTGCTTGGTGATGAGTTGATCGACGGCGAAATTTTAGGCGTGGCTTCAGCACGCACCATTCGTGGTCACCGTTTTATGGGTGAGAAAGAATTTACCATCGACTCCGCCCAGCAGTATCCAGACATTTTAGAGCAACGCGGTAAAGTGATTGCCGACTATGAGACGCGTAAAGCGACGATCATCGCGGGAGCTCAGCAAGCGGCACAACAAGTGGGTGGTATTGCGGAACTTGACGACGATTTAGTGGAAGAAGTCACCGCGTTAGTGGAATGGCCGGTGGTTTTAACGGCTAAATTTGAAGAGAAATTCCTCAATGTGCCGTCGGAAGCGTTGGTGTACACCATGAAAGGTGACCAAAAATACTTCCCAGTGTATGACGCTAATAAGCAACTATTACCCAACTTTATCTTTGTGACCAACATTGAGTCTAAAGAGCCACGCCACGTTATCGAAGGTAACGAAAAGGTGGTACGTCCACGTCTGGCTGATGCTGAATTCTTCTTTAATACCGACCTCAAGAGCAAGCTAATTGATCGCTTGCCACAGCTTGAAACGGCGATTTTCCAGCAGAAATTGGGCACAATTAAAGATAAGACTGACCGCATCACAGAGTTAGCCGGTTATATTGCAGAGCAAATTGGTGCTGACGTCACACAAGCTAAACGTGCAGGCTTACTCGCTAAATGTGATTTAATGACCTCAATGGTGTTTGAGTTTACCGATACTCAAGGTGTAATGGGCATGCATTATGCTCGCCATGATGGTGAGCCAGAAGCGGTAGCATTGGCGATGAACGAGCAGTATATGCCGCGCTTTGCTGGTGATCAGTTGCCAAGTGACGGGGTTTCTTCTGCGCTAGCGATGGCAGATAAACTGGATACCATCGTCGGTATTTTCGGGATTGGTCAAGCACCAAAAGGTTCTGATCCTTTTGCTTTGCGCCGCGCTTCTTTAGGTGTGCTGCGGATCATCGTTGAATACGGCTACAAGCTTGACTTAGTGGATTTAGTCGCGAAAGCTAAGTCCTTATTTGGTGATCGTCTGACCAATGAAGCGGTTGAGCATGATGTGATTGAGTTTATGCTGGGTCGTTTCCGCGCTTGGTATCAAGATGAAGGCTTTAGCGTGGATATTATCCAAGCGGTATTGGCGCGTCGTCCAACCAAGCCGGCTGATTTCGATCAGCGCGTAAAAGCCGTGTCGCACTTCCGTGAATTAGAGGCGGCAGAAGCGTTGGCTGCGGCCAATAAACGGGTTGGGAATATTCTCGCGAAATTTGCTGGTCAGTTGCCTGCTGAGGTTGATCTCGCGTTATTGCAAGAACCCGCAGAGAAAGCCTTGGCACAAGACGTGGCCGTGATGAGCGAAGCCCTTGAGCCAGTCTTTGCGTCAGGTGATTATCAGCAAGCACTGAGTCAATTGGCCTCACTACGTGAACCCGTTGATGCGTTTTTTGATAACGTGATGGTGATGGCTGATGATGAAGCGCTAAAGAAAAACCGTTTAACTTTGCTTAACGACTTGCGTAACTTATTCCTGCAAATTGCTGACATTTCTCTTTTACAAAAGTAATGATTAGCAATAAACCATACGGTTTGTGATTGAAGCCCAACTCTAATGAGTTGGGCTTTTTTTTCAACTGAATACTCTAGGGTCTGTTTATCTTTCGAACAAAATTTAACCGCGAAAGATAAACAGACCCTAGTGTTCAAAAATAGTACTTTGATAGGTAAAAGCATTACGGTATGTTCAAGGATTAATCGACGAGCATGGCATCGTTTCATGCTCCTTTAGGCAAGTTAATACAATTATGAATTAGGCAGTCAGCAATGCAGTTTTCAAAATTTGGTGAAAAATTTAATCAGTATTCCGGTATTACCCAATTAATGGATGATTTGAATGATGGTCTGCGCACACCCGGAGCTATTATGCTCGGTGGCGGAAATCCTGCCGCTATACCAGCGATGATCGACTATTTTCATCAAACCAGCGCTGAGATGCTGAGCAACGGTGAGCTGATCGCTGCGCTGAGTAATTACGATGGTCCGCAAGGGAAAGATCGTTTCGTTAAATCACTCGCTGCGCTGCTAAAAACGACTTATGGCTGGGAAATTAGTGAGAAAAACATCAGCTTAACCAATGGTAGCCAAAGCGGTTTTTTCTATTTATTTAACTTATTCGCCGGTCAGCAGCCCGATGGCTCGCATAAGAAGGTTTTACTGCCGTTGGCTCCGGAATACATTGGTTATGGCGACGCAGGGATTGATGACGATCTGTTTATCTCTTATCGACCCGAGATTGAAATGCTTGATGATGGGTTATTCAAATACCATGTGGATTTTAACCAGTTAAAGGTGGATTCTTCAATTGCAGCAATCTGTGCCTCTCGACCGACCAATCCAACCGGTAATGTCTTGACCGAAGATGAGATTCATAAGCTCGATCAGTTAGCGCGGGATAATGGTATTCCGTTGATCATAGATAATGCTTATGGTGTGCCATTCCCCAATATTATTTTTGAACAGGTTGAACCGTTTTGGAATGACAATACCATTTTATGCATGAGCTTATCCAAACTTGGATTACCAGGCGTACGTTGCGGCATTGTGATTGCCAATGAAACGGTGACTCAAGCTTTAACCAATATGAATGGCATTATTAGTTTAGCCCCTGGCAGTGTTGGCCCCGCGATAGCTCAGCATATGATTGAGCGAGGGGATTTACTGCGCTTGAGTGATGAAGTTATTCGCCCATTTTATCAACAAAAATCACAAACCGCGGTGAAGTTACTTCAGCAGGCGATACCTGACCCGCGCTTTCGGATCCACAAACCTGAAGGGGCGATTTTCCTATGGTTGTGGTTTGATGAATTGCCGATCAGCACCATGGCACTGTATCAGCGTCTTAAAGCACGAGGAGTATTGGTTGTTCCTGGTGAATATTTCTTTATTGGCCAGCAGGAAGACTGGCCACATGCTCATCAATGTCTACGGATGAACTATGTGCAAGATGATCAGGAAATGCAAAAAGGTATTCAGATTATCGCCGAAGAAGTCGCTAAGGCTTATCAGCAAGCTGAGCTGTCATCGGGTGGCGGCAAGTATTAGAGCTTGTTATCACTATCGCCAGCCTCAGGTTTGGCTGGCGTGGTTTTAGGTGATGCCTCAGCGTTTAATCATGCTTGTGCAGCGCTGGAAAATCTTCTTTATCTAATAGCTGGCTAAGGCGTGCAAGGCGTCGTTGTAGTTCGCCACTATAATCGGCACTTAGATTGATATGGCCCATCTTACGCCCCGGGCGTTTTTGTTTACCATACCAATGCACATGGCATCCCTCCATGGCCAGTACCGTCTCCGGCAAGTTATCAAGACCTAAGAGGTTAATCATGGCTGTCGGGCGGATCAGTTGCGTGCTACCTAATGGTAAACCACATACGGCGCGCAAATGGTTTTCAAATTGACATGTTTCGGCGCCTTGTTGTGTCCAGTGGCCGGAGTTATGTACTCGAGGTGCAATTTCATTGACCAGCAGCTGACCATTGACATCAAAAAATTCTAAAGCCAGCACACCCACATACTCTAATTGCTCCGCAACCGCGCGAAAGATGCTTTCAGCTTGTTGTTGTAGTGCGAGATCATCCAATGAGGTGGATAAACTCAACACACCATTAGTGTGCACATTTTCCGTCAGGGGATAGGTCACTAGGCTGCCATCTTGTCCTCTCGCGCCAATTAACGAAACTTCGCGATCAAAAGCGATAAATTGCTCGGCAATGATGGTTTGTTGCGCTGAGCTTGCTAAGCAGTCTTGTAGTTCGGGCCAAAGACTATCAATATCTTGTGCTTGTTTGAGACGCCATTGACCTTTGCCATCATAACCACCAAGCGCGCTTTTTAAAACCATCGGTAGTCCAATGGTTTTGATAGCGGCGAGCAAATCGTCACGAGAGTGTACGATGGCGTATTGCGCATTATTGACGCCAGCTTGCTGAAGTAATGCTTTTTCACGTTGTCGATTGCCACCAGCTTTAATGGCGGTTTGATTGGGAAGCAGCTTGCCACTTTGCGCGCATTGCTCAAGTATATCATCAGGAATATGTTCAAATTCAGCGGTAATCACATCCGCTTGCTCAATGGCCATCGCTAGCCCTTGGCCGATGACTTGGCCTGTGATCGGCTGCACGATATTACCGGTTGTTACATCAAACGCATGGATCTCAATATTCAATGGTGTGCCAGCTAGCGCCATCATTCGGGCTAATTGCCCAGCCCCTAAGACTAAAACTTGCATCTGATTAGTCCTCTGCTGGATTCGGGTTGGCGAGCACGGTTTCGGTTTGCGTTAAACGAAAGGCATCGATTTTCGCCATGATCTCTTGATCATGGGTGGCGAGGATTTGGGCGGCTAATAAGCCGGCATTAGCGGCCCCGGCTTCGCCGATAGCCAGCGTTCCTACCGCAATGCCTTTTGGCATCTGCACGATGGAGAGTAGTGAGTCCATCCCGTTAAGGGCTTTTGATTGTACAGGCACGCCAAGTACAGGCAAGCTAGTAAAGGCCGCCGTCATGCCTGGTAAATGCGCCGCGCCGCCGGCGCCAGCGATGATAACTTTAATACCTCGTTGCTGAGCGCTGCTAGCATAATCCGCCAGTAGTTGAGGAGTTCGGTGAGCAGACACCACCTTGGTTTCATAATCGATCCCAAATTGCTGCAACATTTCTGCTGCTAGCTTCATGGTTGGCCAATCGGATTTCGAACCCATAATAATCGCCACTTTCATTGTAAACTCCTTCAAACATCATCACATTAGGGTGAATGGGGTATTTGCGCGCATTATACGAGTATTTTTTTCTAAGGAAAACGTTTGCGTCATGGTTATTTTGTCAAAGATACAATTTGTCAGTAAATAGCTTTAGCCTGTTTTAATCAGAATTTGTAAACTGCAAGGGTGGATTCCATTTTAATAAGAGATACAGAGCGTGGATAATTTTCAAGTTTGCTTACAAGCATTACGTGACGGTGAAGTCATCGCCTATCCAACCGAGGGGGTATTTGGTGTTGGATGCGACCCAGATAACTCACAAGCGATTGAAAAGTTATTAACCTTGAAGCAGCGACCGGTAGAAAAAGGCTTAATTTTGATAGCGGCCTCTTATCAGCAATTATTGCCGTATGTCGATGAAAGCCAGCTAAGCGCCGAACAATTAGCAACGATTCACGCGACTTGGCCGGGACCCGTTACATGGGTGATGCCTGCTAGTCAGAAAGTCTCGTCATGGGTCAGCGGTCAGTTTGACTCGATTGCGGTGCGAGTGACGGATCATCCACTAGTACAACAGTTATGCCATGCGTTCGGTAAACCGCTTACCTCGACCAGTGCTAATTTAACTGGCCTGCCGCCATGTATGACCACTGAGCAAGTTGAGCAGCAACTGGGTCAGCACCTGCCAGCTATTTTACGCGGTGAAACTGGGGGAAGAAATAAACCGAGTGAAATTCGTGACGCGAAAACGGGTCAAATTTTAAGACAAGGTTAAGCAAGGAAATCGACGATGCCAGACATTGATAAGCAAGCGGTAAAGCAGTTTTTGCTTGAGTTACAAGACAGTATTTGCCAGCAATTAGAACAGGCCGATGGCAAGGCTAAGTTTGTCGAAGAAATCTGGCATCGTGAGCCGGGCGAACGCTTAGGTGGCGGTGGGCGAACACGAGTCATGACCGACGGTTTGGTTTTTGAACAAGGCGGGGTTAATTTTTCTCATGTTACTGGTCAACAAATGCCAGCATCTGCCACCGCTCACCGTCCTGAGTTAGCTGGTCGGCGTTTTGAAGCGATGGGGGTGTCGTTAGTCATGCATCCGCATAATCCTTATGTGCCTACCTCTCACGCTAATGTGCGCTTTTTTATTGCGGAAAAAGAGGGAGAAACGCCCATTTGGTGGTTTGGCGGTGGTTTTGACTTAACGCCGTTTTACCCATTCTTAGAGGACGTACAAGCATGGCATGCCACAGCGCGAACCTTGTGTGCTCCTTTTGGTGATCAGGTTTATGCTGAACATAAGGCTTGGTGTGATAACTATTTCTTCTTACCGCACCGTAATGAAACTCGTGGTGTGGGTGGGCTCTTTTTCGATGACTTAAATCAATGGCCATTTGCCAAGTGTTTTGCCTATATGCAAGCGGTTGGTAAAGGTTATACAGAGGCTTACTTGCCGATTGTTGCGCGGCGTAAAGACACGGCCTATGGTGAAGTACAGCGACAATTTCAGTTATATCGGCGCGGTCGCTATGTTGAATTTAACTTAGTCTATGACCGAGGGACGTTATTTGGTTTACAAACCGGGGGCCGAACAGAGTCGATTTTAATGTCGATGCCTCCGTTAGCGCGTTGGCAGTATAACTACCAGCCAGAGCCTAATAGCCCTGAAGCGCATTTGGCCGAATTTTTAGTGCCAAGAGAGTGGTGACAGTCAAGCATAGCAGTGATAGGGTCAAGTCAGACCCTTTTTGTTAATTAGGTTAATGACATGGAATTTCAACACGATCGTTATGCGGTCTTTGGCAACCCCATTGGTCACAGTAAATCGCCTTTTATTCATACCTTATTTGCGCGTCAAACCAATCAAAACATGACTTACACTGCTCAATTGGCAGCGGTCGACGGTTTTGAGCAGGCAATGAATGATTTTTTTGCGCATGGTGGTAGAGGGTGCAACATCACCGTACCATTTAAAGAACAGGCTTTTCAGTTAGCGGATCGCTTAACAGAACGCGCCCAGTTAGCCGGCGCGGTCAATACCTTGAAAAAACTGGATGATGGTGTGCTACTTGGTGACAACACCGATGGTGAAGGGCTGGTTCAAGACTTACTGCAGCATCAAGTTGCGTTGACGGGGGCGAAAATCTTATTGATTGGTGCCGGCGGCGCAGCGCGAGGCGTGATCAAACCTTTGTTAGATCAGCATCCTGCTGATTTGGTGATCACTAATCGTACTTTCTCTAAAGCGGAAGTGTTGAGTCAACAGTTCGCTGCCTATGGTTCAGTGGTGGCTCAGCCGATGGAGACACTGGCAACCTCATTTGATGTTGTGATTAACTCCACCTCTGCCAGTTTAGAGGGGGAGACCCCTCAGATATCGCCACTGATTTTTGCTAACCATAGCGTCGCTTACGATATGATGTATGGCAATCAGCTTACGGTGTTTAATCAATGGGCAAAGGACAATGGCTGCTACTCAGTTTATGATGGTTTAGGTATGTTGGTTGCCCAAGCGGCAGAAAGCTTTATGTTGTGGCGTGGCCTGCGCCCTGGAACTAAGCAAGTCTTGCGTGAGTTAAGAAAAAATTTATCTGGTGGCGTATGAACCAAGCGATTTTATTTACCGATGATCAAAAGTGGAATGAGCAGCTACAAGCGGTTGAGTTTTCAGCGCAGCAGAGCGGCGCGCTGATCGGCTGTTTTATTTCGTTATCTGAGCTGCAATCTTGGTCTGGGGTGACGATTACCAGCCCACAGCAGGCACTGACGGTGTTTAGTGAGTGGCGCTTTGATATTGAAGAACAAGCGGAGCAGCTAATTGAAGAAGAGTGCTTCACTTCAGCCGGTATGATTGAGGTGCTAAAACCGTAAACACCTCATGGGCGTGCTCGAAAGGTCAATAGACCTAGAACAATGATGTAGCTAGAGTTGTGATGGTTCAGCTAAGTACTCATTTTTAGTTTGTACATAGTTACTTGCTGATTGCAGTAAAAATTGTCGCTCTGCTTCAGTTAGTTTACGGGCTTGTTTCACTGGACTTCCGACGTACAGATAGCCACTGACCAAGGTTTTTCCAGGTGGTACTAAACTACCTGCTCCTATCATTACCTCACTTTCAATGGTGGCACCATCAAGAATAATCGATCCCATCCCCACCAGAACTCGATCATGAATGGTGCAGCCATGCAGCATGACTTTATGGCCAATAGTGACATCATTACCAATCAAGAGCGGATAGCCATCAGGATTCTCGCGGTTTTTATGGGTGACATGCAAAACGCTACCGTCTTGTATATTGGTGCGTGAACCGATACGGATGTGGTTAACGTCACCGCGTGCAGCAACTAACGGCCAAATACTGGCATCACTCTCAATCGTGATATCGCCAACTAATACAGAACTGCTATCTATATAGACGCGCTCACTTAGCTTAGGTAATACCCCTTTATAACTTCGGATAGAACTCATCAAACCACCCTCAATAGGCTTAAATTGCGGTAAATAAGTTAAGAATAGTACTAGAAATGGCATTTTTGAGCAATAATTGCTCTGTTGAGCGAGAAATCATAAAAAAAGTAAAAAAGCACTTGCCAAGTTAAACAAACTCCCTATAATGCGCCCTCACTGACACGGCAGACGCCACAAGGCTTCAAGCAGTGTTAGTCGAGGGAAAGCTTCTAAAAAAGAA
>SLFB01000082.1 GCA_007124475.1 Vibrio sp.
ATCGTAAAACAGATCCGTATTACTTGGTCTTGATGCAACACGTTCAATCACTTGATCGAGCAGATCGTTTTCTGTCACTTGATCCGGTTTTTGAATCGCTTGTTGGCGGTTAATACCTAACTTATTAAACAATTGCAGATCGCTATCTTCAGCCGGATTTGGCGTGGTTAATAATTTGCAACCATAGAAGATTGAGTTGGCACCAGCCATAAAACAGAGTGCCTGCATCTGTTCATTCATCTTCTCTCTCCCTGCGGATAAACGCACCGCAGATTTCGGCATCATGATCCGTGCAACGGCAATCAAACGAATGAAATCAAATGGTTCCACTTCTTCAGCACTGGCGAGTGGCGTTCCTTGCACTTTAACCAGCATATTGATCGGCACACTTTCAGGCTGAGTCGGTAAATTAGCCAGCTCGACCAGTAGTCCGGCACGGTCGTAGACACTTTCTCCCATACCGATAATGCCGCCAGAACAAATTTTCATACCAGAATCACGAACATGGGATAAGGTGTCTAGGCGGTC
Organism: Vibrio sp.; assembly: GCA_007124475.1. Classification (GTDB taxonomy): domain Bacteria; phylum Pseudomonadota; class Gammaproteobacteria; order Enterobacterales; family Vibrionaceae; genus Vibrio. The sequence goes on from SLFB01000082.1 coordinate 529, forward strand.
TTGATAAGTACGGGTGGTGATAATATTGCCGTAAAATTCAGGAGAGGTATCTAGGTTATGGTTGTAATAATCTAACCCTGCTTGCGCCAGTTCTTGTGCTTGTTCAGCACTGAGCATACCTAACGTCATACAGGTTTCTAAGCCCTTTTCTTTCACCCCAGCAATCATCGCTTTTAACAGTGGCATGTCGCGTGCTTTAGGGTTTTTCCATGCTGCTCCCATACAAAAACGAGTTGATCCTGATTGCTTGGCTTTTTCAGCGGCATCAAGCACCCGTTCAACTTCCATTAAGCGCTCTTTATCCACATCCGTTCGATAATGAGCGCTTTGCGGACAATATTTACAATCTTCAGGACAGGCACCCGTTTTAATCGATAATAAGGTACTGACCTGGACATGATTGTGAGGGTGAAACTGACGATGAACCTGCTGCGCTGTAAATAACAAATCCATAAATGGCTGTTCAAGCAGCGTCGTAACTTCTGCTCTTGTCCAGTTGTGACGAACTTCCACGAGTAATCCTTAGCAATCAAACTAGCATGACGATATTAATGCCAACTAGTCTACTTCACCGCCTAAAGCTGTCAACTTTAAAATAAAATAAAAGTTTACAGCATCAAAGGAATGCTTGTTAGCAAAAAGTCGTATATCCCTTGTTATCAATTTACGTTGTAATCAAGTGCGACAATGAAATGTACTTCTATACCCAAACAACTTGGCGCTGCAGCTAGGCGGCAAGTGAGTTCATCTCAATGAGCATAGACAGGCTATGTGATTGGGGTGAACGAACATAGCCAATACCGCTGCAACTTCAAGTAGAAAGGGGATATCGATAAACAAGGAATCAGTTATGATCTATGCACAACCCGGTAGCGAGAATGCTCTAGTTTCATTTAAAACCCATTACGATAATTTTATTGGCGGTGAGTGGGTTAAACCAGTAGGTGGGGAATATTTTGACAATATATCACCAGTGAATGGATTGGCTTATTGTAAAGTGGCTCGTTCTACGGCTGCTGATGTCGAATTAGCTTTAGATGCCGCACATAAGGTTCGTCGACAATGGGCACAAACTAGTGTTACCGAACGATCCAATATTTTATTAAAAATTGCAGACCGGATCGAAGAAAATCTTGAGTTATTAGCCGTCGCTGAAACGTGGGAGAACGGTAAACCAGTACGAGAAACCCTTGCGGCAGATTTACCTTTAATTGTTGATCATTTTCGTTATTTTGCCGGATGTATTCGTGCTCAAGAAGGAAGTGCTGCAGAAATAGACGCTAACACCGCCAGTTATCATTTTCCTGAGCCCATCGGCGTAGTCGGTCAAATCATCCCTTGGAATTTTCCAATGCTAATGGCATCTTGGAAACTCGCTCCAGCATTGGCAGCCGGTTGTTGCGTCGTACTAAAACCTGCGGAACAAACACCAACCTCGATACTGGTACTAATGGAAAAAATTGCTGATCTGCTACCTGCTGGAGTCATTAACATCGTCAATGGATTTGGGACAGAAGCAGGGCAAGCTCTCGCCACGAGCAATAGAGTGGCTAAACTCGCTTTCACCGGTTCTACCGCTGTAGGCCATCATATTCTTAAATGCGCAGCTGAAAGCTTGATCCCATCGACGGTAGAACTCGGCGGTAAATCTCCCAATATCTATTTTGCGGATATTTTCGAACATGAAGATGCCTACTTAGATAAATGTATCGAAGGGACATTATTAGGATTTTTTAACCAAGGTGAAGTCTGTACCTGTCCCTCTCGAGTATTAGTTCATGAGTCGATATACGATAAATTTATTGCAAAAATCACCGAACGGGCAAAAGGTATTAAACAAGGTAACCCTCTCGATACTGATACTCAAGTTGGGGCTCAAGCTTCACAAGAACAGTTCGATAAAATATTAAGTTATCTCGATATTGGCCGTGAAGAAGGGGCTAAAATCCTGTTCGGTGGCCAAATCGCTCACCAAGAGAATGACATTGCAAAAGGCTATTACATTCAGCCAACCCTCTTGGAGGGAAATAATAAAATGCGAGTATTCCAAGAAGAAATCTTTGGTCCTGTCATCGCAATCACTTCCTTTAAAGATGAAGCAGAAGCACTAGCCATCGCTAACGACACTGAATATGGCTTAGGTGCGGGAGTATGGACTCGAGATCAGAATCTTGCTTACCGAATGGGGCGTAATATCGAAGCTGGTCGCGTTTGGATTAACTGTTATCACGCCTATCCAGCCCATGCTGCTTTTGGTGGTTATAAGAAATCCGGTATTGGTCGTGAAACTCACAAAATGATGCTAAGCCATTATCAAAACACCAAAAACTTACTGATCAGTTATGACATTAATCCATTAGGCTTCTTCTAAGAACGAACGTAGCCAATACCACTCCAGCGTCAAAAGGAAGGGTATAGAACTATAGATAGGCGGCAAGGCAATAATAAATTTTTTTGGAACAAATTATATTAGGCGTCGCTTGCCGTTATTGAGAGCCAAGGATGGCTCTCATGCCCCTATCAACAAAACACAAACGACATTATTATGTGCACTCAAATCCAGCCAACACCACTCCAGCGTCAAAAAGGAAGGGTATAGATACCCAATTTGATTTAAATATAAGCTCACCACTGGCTTTATTTACAAAGCAAGTTTGTTTGAAGGCTATTGATAAAAATCACGCCAGCATC
>SLFB01000307.1 GCA_007124475.1 Vibrio sp.
GTTCAAAGATCAGGCGGCAGAATTACAAACAATTCAAGCTCAAGCGAGAACCAAAATTGAGAAATTAAGACGCGATGCTGAGCTCATGAATCAAGATGATATTGAAAAGTTACGGATGGACATTGGTCAGCTTGACAATGCTTATCAAATGAAAGCTCAAGCTTTAGAGCGAGCTTCTGCTCGCCGTGAAGCGGAAGAGAAACAGAAACTGTTCATGCTCATTCAAGAGGCGGTACAAAAAGTAGCTGAGAAAGAAGGCTACGATTTGATCGTTGACATTAGTGCTATGCAATATGGTAAGCCGCAGTACAATATTTCTGAGCAAGTAATTCAAGCAATTAAATAACACGATTCGATGACTATGATGACACTAACTTTAGCCGATTTGGCAACCATAACCGGTGGCACCTTGCATGGTGATGCTAATGTGATTGTGAGCGCAGTGGCACCGATGGATAAAGCGAAACTGGGAGAGGTCACGTTTTTATCTAATCCTAAATACGCTAAGCACCTAGCCCAATGCCAAGCCTCTGTCATTATGGTTAAAGAAACAGAGCGGACATTATGCCCATCCAATGTATTAGTGGTTAGTGACCCTTATGTTGCTTTTGCTAAAGTTGCACAGGCCTTAGATACCACCCCTAAAGCAGCGGCTCTTGGTGTTGCACCGAGTGCGGTGGTGGCGGATGACGTACAACTGGGGGCTAATGTGGCAATTGGTGCCAATGCTGTGATTGAAGCAGGGGTTGTGCTAGGGGATAACGTAGTGATTGGCGCTGGCTGCTTCATTGGTCAGGGGGCTCGTATCGGTAGTCATACTCAGCTATGGGCTAACGTTTCCATTTACCACGATGTGCAAATTGGTGAGCATTGCTTAATCCAGTCTTCTACTGTGATTGGTTCTGATGGCTTTGGCTACGCTAATGAGCAAGGTGAGTGGATTAAAATTCCACAAATTGGCACTGTACGCATTGGAAATCGGGTTGAAATTGGTGCTTGTACAACAATCGATCGTGGTGCTTTAGATGATACTGTTATCGAAGATAATGTTATTATTGATAATCAGCTACAAATTGCTCATAACGTACACATCGGATATGGCAGCGCACTGGCTGGTGGTACAGTGATTGCTGGAAGCACTCATATTGGTAAGTATTGTATTATTGGTGGCGCTTCTGTGCTCAACGGACACATCACAATCGCCGATGGCGTAACCATCACTGGAATGGGAATGGTTATGCGCAGCATTGAGGAAAAGGGAATTTATTCTTCTGGTATACCACTGCAAACGAATAAAGAATGGCGTAAAACCGCGACTCGTGTGCATCGTATTGATGATATGAATAAACGACTTAAAGCAGTGGAAAAACAGCTTGAGCAAGTTCGCGATCAATAATGCATCATTTATTGATTGAAAAGGCTCGCCACTTGCGGGTCTTTTTTATCTTATATTTTGATTTATAAAGGAAACGATTGAAGCGGTATCCAGTCAGCTCCAACTAGCGCTGCGTATTTGAGGGTATACGGTATTCTTTTATTACTTGAAGAGACCGCAGTGTTAGCCGTGTTTTTACTCCAATACATAGTTTGTTTATGCCGGGATAAACTCACCTGCCGCCTACTTGCAACGCCAAGTCGTTTGGCCCTATGCCTTCGCTCAGAATATAAGCAAAAATTCAGAATTTAATCTATTTATTAATAGGAACATGACTTTGATTACTGACAGCAAAACGATGAATATCACTGAGATTCAGAGCCTTCTTCCCCACCGTTATCCTTTTTTATTAATTGATCGTGTAACGGATTTCCAAGAAGGGAAATATTTAATCGCACTGAAGAACGTCTCAGTGAATGAACCTCAGTTTACGGGTCATTTCCCTCAGTTACCCGTTTTTCCTGGCGTGCTTATTTTAGAGGCGATGGCACAAGCAACGGGGTTACTTGCATTTAAAACTTTTGGCGCACCAAAAGAAAATGAATTGTATTACTTTGCTAGTATTGATAATGCCAAATTTCGCAAGCCAGTCAGCCCTGGCGATCAATTAATGATTGAAGTGGAATTTTTAAAAGAACGTCGCGGTATTGCCGTGTTTAATGGGGTAGCAAAAGTAGATGGTGATGTCGTCTGCTCTGCTGAATTAAAATGTGCACGCAGAGAGTTTTAATATGATTCATCCAACGGCCCAAATCCACCCAACGGCGGTGGTAGAAGAAGGTGCAGTCATTGGGGCTAATGTAAAAATTGGTCCATTTTGTTATGTCGATAGCAAGGTAGAAATTGGTGCGGGTTGTGAGCTGTTATCTCACGTAGTGGTGAAAGGACCAACGAAACTTGGCCAAGACAACCGAATTTTTCAATTTGCCTCCATTGGTGAAGCTTGCCAAGATCTTAAATATGCTGGGGAAGATACGCAGCTTATTGTCGGTGATCGCAATACGATTCGTGAAAGCGTGACTATGCATCGTGGAACCGTACAAGATCAAGGTATTACTCGTGTTGGTAGTGATAATTTATTTATGATTAATGCCCATGTCGCTCACGATTGTATTATCGGCGATCGTTGCATTTTTGCTAATAATGCTACCTTAGCAGGGCATGTGAAAGTGGGTAATCAAGCGATTATTGGTGGAATGTCGGCCATCCATCAATTTTGCCAAATTGGCGATCACTGTATGCTCGGTGGTGGTTCGATTGTTGTCCAAGATGTACCTCCGTACGTTATGGCACAAGGGAATCATTGCGCACCTTTTGGTATTAACGTTGAAGGCTTAAAGCGTCGTGGTTTTGAAAAAGCTGAGATTCATGCCATTCGTCGAGCCTATAAAGCACTGTACCGTAACGGTTTAACATTCGAAGAAGCTAAAGTGGAAATTGCCAAAGAAGCGGAGAGTTTCCCCGTTGTACAAGGTTTTCTGGACTTCTTTGCTACCTCAACTCGTGGCATTATTCGTTAACACTAGCCCTTGTATCAGTGACAATAAGATCGTCAATTACGGCGATCTTTTGCATTTTATGGGCACTTATTCATAACAGGCAGGTAAAGATGACACAGCAACCGTTGCGAATTGGTATTGTGGCCGGTGAGTTATCAGGGGATACCCTTGGAGAAGGATTAATAACAGCAATCAAGGCGCGCTACCCTGACGCCGAATTTGTCGGCATTGGTGGCCCGAAAATGATCGCTCAAGGCTGTCACTCTTTATTTGAGATGGAAGAATTGGCTGTTATGGGATTGGTCGAAGTGCTAGGGCGTTTACCGCGGCTATTAAAAGTAAAGGCTGAGCTGGTGAAGCACTTTACGCACAATCCACCCGATGTTTTCATTGGTATCGATGCGCCTGATTTTAACTTACGTCTAGAGCGAGATCTCAAGCAAGCAGGAATTAAAACCGTGCATTATGTCAGTCCATCTGTGTGGGCTTGGCGTCAAAAGCGGATTTTTAAGATTGCTGCTGCAACCGATCTGGTGCTGGCATTTTTACCTTTTGAAAAAGCCTTTTATGATAAGTTTAATGTACCGTGTGAGTTTATTGGTCATACCTTAGCTGATGCTCTGCCCTTACAACCGGATCAACATGCCGCTCAGCGTTTATTAGGCTTAGATGGGCAAAAACGTTGGCTAGCTGTCTTACCCGGTAGTCGTGGTGGGGAGATGAAATTACTTGCCAAACCGTTTATTGAAACTTGCCAACGCTTACAGCAAACTCACCCAGATTTAGGATTTGTGGTTGCATTGGTTAATGCTCAGCGTCGCCAGCAGTTTGAAGCTGTTTGGCAACAAGTTGCCCCTGAAGTCGAGTTTACTTTAGTGGATGATACGGCGCGTAACGTAATCACGGCATCTGATGTTGTGATGCTGGCATCTGGTACTGTTGCCTTAGAATGCATGCTGCTTAAGCGGCCGATGGTGGTTGGATATAAAGTGAATGCCATTACCGCTTTTTTAGCCAAACGATTACTGAAAACTCCTTTTGTTTCCCTCCCCAATATTCTGGCAGGGCAGGAGTTGGTGAAAGAATTATTACAAGACGACTGTACGGTGGATAATCTATATCAAGAAGTTAGCCGTTTACTGGATAACGATAACCAAGCCTTAGTGAATACATTTACTGAGATGCATCATTGGATTCGTAAAGATGCCGATCAACAAGCGGCTCAAGCTGTATTGTCATTAATAGGAAAGTAACCCGTGGCCAGTCAAAAACCTAATGATTTACCTGAGTTTATTATACCAAGTGGCTTTCACTTTATCGCCGGTGTGGATGAGGTTGGTCGTGGCCCTCTAGTGGGAGATGTGGTCACCGCCGCAGTTATTTTAGATCCTACTCAGCCTATTGCTGGGTTAACCGATTCGAAAAAACTCACCGAGAAAAAGCGTTTGGCACTCTTTGCTGAGATTCAGGCAAAGGCGTTGGCTTGGTCGGTGGGGCGTTGTTCATCAGAGGAAATCGATCAGCTGAACATTCTTCAGGCCACTATGGTGGCAATGCAACGTGCGGTAGCTGGGTTAACAGTACAACCGGATTTAGTCTTAGTGGATGGTAATAAAGTTCCTCAATTAACCATGGCTGCTGAAGCCGTAGTGAAAGGTGACTTACGAGTCGCGCAGATCAGCGCAGCATCAATTATTGCTAAAGTGATCCGAGATCAAGAAATGGCTGAATTAGATCGCCTCCATCCCCAATTCGGCTTTGCCAAACATAAAGGCTATCCCACTAAAGCACATTTTGCTGCCATTGAACAATTTGGTGTGATTGATCAGCATCGACGCAGTTTTGCACCGGTGAAACGCGCCTTAGGTCTGTGTGATTCGAAATGATAATTGATGGTTTACCTCTACGTACATTGACGTAAAATACTTCGTCGCCTAATCAGATTCTCAGTATCTAGGACTCAGTTGCATGTCAGACCCAAAGTTTATCCACTTACGTGTTCATAGTGATTTTTCCATGGTGGATGGCTTATCTAAAGTACCACCTTTAGTTAAACAAGTGGCAGCAATGGGCATGCCAGCCATGGCATTAACCGATTTCACTAACCTATGTGGCTTAGTGAAATTTTACGGAACAGCTCATAGTTGTGGTATTAAACCGATTATTGGTGCTGATTTTACTTTGCGCTCAGAAGAATTTGCTGATGAGCTGACAAAAATCACCCTGTTAGCGAAAAATAATACGGGCTATAAAAATCTTACCTTATTAATTTCAGAAGCTTATCTACGAGGCCACATTCAGCATCAGCCAGTGATTGATAAGCTGTGGTTAATTAAACATGCTGAAGGGTTAATCGTTCTTTCTGGCGGGAAACGGGGTGAAATCGGTCAAGCTTTACTAAAAGGCAATCAGGCGCTGGCGGAAAAATGTGCTGAGTTTTATCAGACTCACTTCGCCGACCACTTTTATCTGGAGTTGGTTCGTACTGGTCGTGCTGATGAAGAAAGCTATTTGCATTTTGCGTTAGATTTTGCCGCGCAAATGGATTTACCTGTTGTGGCAACCAATGAGGTGGTTTTTCTCAAACAAGAGCAGTTTGATGCCCATGAAATTCGAGTTGCGATCCACGATGGTTATACCTTAGAAGATCCAAGACGGCCGAAAAATTATAGTCCGCAACAGTACTTGCGTTCTGAACAAGAGATGTGTGAGCTGTTTGCTGACATTCCTGAAGCGTTAGAAAATAGCGTGGAAATTGCCAAGCGCTGTAATGTCACGGTTCGTTTAGGTGAATATTTTCTCCCTAATTTTCCAACGGGCGGCCTAGCGATTGAAGAATTCTTGGTAGTGAAATCTAAACAAGGCTTAGAAGAGCGTTTAGCCTTTTTATTTCCCGATCCTCAAGTTCGGGCCGAGCGCCGTCCTGAATACGATGAACGGTTAGATATCGAACTGCAAGTCATCAATCAAATGGGGTTTCCAGGGTACTTTTTGATCGTAATGGAGTTTATCCAGTGGTCAAAAGATAATGATATTCCCGTGGGGCCCGGTCGAGGTTCTGGTGCGGGTTCTTTAGTGGCGTATGCGCTGAAAATCACCGACCTTGATCCTTTGGAATATGACTTACTGTTTGAGCGTTTCCTAAACCCTGAACGGGTTTCGATGCCTGACTTTGACGTTGACTTTTGCATGGATAAACGTGATCAGGTGATTGATCATGTTGCAGAATTATACGGCCGTGATGCGGTATCACAGATCATCACGTTCGGTACCATGGCAGCAAAAGCGGTGATCCGCGATGTTGGTCGTGTCTTGGGGCATCCCTTTGGTTTTGTTGATCGGATTTCTAAACTTATTCCGCCAGATCCGGGGATGACCCTTGAAAAAGCATTTAAAGCAGAGCCAGCGCTGCAAGAACTCTATGATGTTGATGAAGAAGTTAAGGAATTAATCGATAAGTGCCGTATTTTGGAAGGCTGCACCCGTAATGCTGGTAAACATGCAGGTGGTGTTGTTATTTCCCCAACGACCATTACCGATTTTGCTCCCTTATATTGTGATGCTGAAGGACATCATCCGGTTACCCAATTTGATAAAAATGACGTTGAATATGCCGGGTTAGTAAAATTTGACTTTTTAGGTCTAAGAACACTCACCATTATTGATTGGGCATTAGGGTTAATTAACCCTAGACGGATCGAACAAGGGGAAAAACCGCTGCGCATCGAAGAAATTTCGCTGCAAGATGCTGCTTCGTTTCGTTTGTTACAAAACTCAGAAACAACCGCGGTATTTCAGCTCGAATCTCGGGGCATGAAAGAGCTGATTAAGCGTTTAAAACCAGACTGCTTTGAAGATATTATCGCTTTGGTTGCTTTGTTTCGTCCTGGTCCTTTACAGTCAGGCATGGTGGATAACTTTATTGACCGTAAACACGGTCGCGAAGCGATCTCTTATCCGGATGAAAAATGGCAACATGAATCGTTACAAGAAATTTTAGAGCCAACTTACGGCATCATTCTCTACCAAGAGCAGGTAATGCAGATTGCTCAGGTCTTGGCGGGTTATACCCTTGGTGGTGCAGATATGCTGCGCCGCGCCATGGGTAAGAAAAAACCTGAGGAGATGGCCAAGCAGCGAGCGATATTCAAAGAAGGTGCAGAAAAGAACGGTGTCGACGGTGAGTTGGCGATGAAGATCTTTGACTTGGTAGAAAAATTTGCCGGTTATGGATTCAATAAATCACACTCAGCTGCTTACGCCTTGGTCTCTTATCAAACCTTATGGTTGAAAACTCATTACCCCGCTGAGTTTATGGCAGCCGTGATGACTGCGGATATGGACAATACCGAAAAAGTCGTTGGCCTGGTCGATGAATGCTTACGGATGGGGTTAACTGTCTTGCCGCCGGATATTAATTCAGGTTTGTATCGTTTTAATGTCGATAGTAATGGCGCGATAGTTTACGGCATCGGTGCCATTAAAGGCGTCGGTGAAGGGCCAATAGAAGCCATTTTAGACTCGCGTAATAAAAACGGTTATTTTAAAGACTTATTCGATTTTTGCGCCCGGATTGATCTTAAGAAGGTCAATAAACGAGTGATAGAAAAATTGATCTTAGCGGGGGCATTAGATAGATTAGGCCCGCATCGAGCCGCCATGATGGCATCTTTAGATGACGCGGTTAAAGCGGCCAGTCAACACCATCAAGCAGAAGCATTTGGTCAAACGGATATGTTTGGGGTGCTCACCGATGCACCAGAAGAAGTCGAGAAAAAATACACTCAAGTTCCACCTTGGCCAGAAAAGGTATGGTTGGATGGTGAACGTGAAACATTGGGGTTATATTTAACGGGTCACCCAATCAACCAATATTTAAAAGAATTACCCAAATATACCAGCTGTCGATTGAATGAAGCCGCCCCCACGCGGCGTGATCAATCTTTGACGCTTGCAGGTTTAGTCATTGCTGCTAGAGTGATGACCACCAAACGCGGTAGCCGTATTGGTTTGATGACCTTGGATGACCGTTCAGGAAGAATCGAAGTGATGCTGTATTCGGATGCGCTAGATAGGTATGCCGAATTATTAGAAACCGATAAAATTTTGGTCGTATCGGGACAGGTCAGCTTTGATGACTTTAACGGTGGCCTTAAAATGTCAGCCCGTGAAGTGATGGACTTAGGAAGCGCGCGTGAAAAATATGCCCGTGCTTTATCAGTATCGATTGTTGAGTCACAAGTCGATGAGAAATTTTTTGAGCGCTTTAGTCAAATCTTAGAGCCTCACCGAGCAGGAACGATTCCTGTCAATGTATACTATCAACGAGTCGATGCTAGGGCGCGTTTAACGTTAGGAACCGAATGGCGGGTAACACCTAACGATACATTACTAGACGAATTACAACAGTTACTTGGCAAGGATCAAGTAGAACTCGAATTTAACTAAATTCAGTGTCGGATAGACGAGCTGAGTCAAAAAGGATCGGTAGATGAGCCTAAATTTTTTAGATTTTGAAAAACCCATAGTCGAGCTTGAAGCAAAGATCCAGGCGTTACGTGATGTATCTCGTCATGATACTGAAGCCTCCGTTGATCTAGAAAAAGAGATCGAACAACTAGAAAAGAAAAGTTTAGAACTCAAAAAGAAGATCTTTGGCGATTTAGGCGCATGGCAAGTGGCGCAATTAGCGCGTCATCCTCAGCGTCCTTATACCTTAGATTATATTAATCATATCTTTACTGAGTTTGATGAATTAGCGGGTGATCGTGCTTACGCCGATGATAAAGCGATTGTGGGTGGTATTGCTCGTTTAGATGATCGCCCAGTGATGGTCATTGGTCATCAGAAAGGTCGTGAGACACGCGAAAAAGTGAAACGCAATTTTGGTATGCCAAAACCAGAAGGCTACCGTAAAGCATTGCGCTTGATGGAAATGGCCGAGCGTTTTGCTATGCCAGTCATTACTTTTATTGATACTGCGGGTGCTTATCCTGGTGTTGGCGCTGAAGAGCGTGGTCAATCAGAAGCCATCGCGACCAATTTAAAAGTGATGTCAGGTTTAAAAGTGCCGATTATTTGTAATGTGGTCGGTGAAGGTGGCTCTGGAGGTGCGTTAGCGATTGGCGTTGGTGATTACGTCAATATGCTGCAATATTCGACGTACTCGGTGATTTCTCCGGAAGGTTGTGCTTCTATTTTGTGGCGTGATTCAGATAAAGCTCCACAAGCTGCTGATGCCATGGGCTTAACAGCTCCTCGTTTAAAAGAGTTATCTCTGATTGATGAAATTATTGAAGAGCCTTTAGGTGGCGCTCATCGAGATCATTTACAGATGGCACTTAACCTTAAACATACACTATTGCGCCAACTCAATGATCTGCAGCCGTTACAAGATGAGGCTCTATTAGCTCGCCGTTATCAACGTCTAATGAGCTATGGTTATTGCTAAAAGCTAGAGGCTGTTGACCTATCGAGCCGATTTTTGCAGCAGTTTGTGGCTTCTTTATACAAAGCGAGGCTTTGATCTGTAGTTACTCTACCTTTGTTAGCTGAAGCGGCAGGGGGGACGAAGTTCGTTTCCCCCAATCACGCAGCTTGTCTATGCTCATAGGGATTTCCTCCATATTAACAGGGCTGGTAAGAGACCAGCCCTTTTGCTTTTTCTGTTGTGGTAATACACTAAGCCCGATTGATTTCAAGGTAAGAACAGTCACATGGATTTATACACACACTTTGCTCAGCAATTACAGTCCTATCAGGCTAAAAGCTTGGTGTTAGCCCTTAGTGGTGGAGTCGATTCCCGTGTACTGTTGCAGTTACTGGTTCGTTATCGAGAGCAACACGCTGTTAATCTACGCGCGGTTCACGTGCACCATGGGTTAAGTCCTAATGCTGACAAGTGGGTCGAACAGTGTCGTCAATGGTGCGTCACAAGCCAGATCCCATTGACGGTTGAGTATGTGACGCTTGATCAACAAAGTGGAGAAAGCCTTGAAAAACTAGCACGCGAAGCTCGTTATCAAGTATTAGCCCCCCACATCAAGCAGCAAGATACCTTGCTATTGGGCCATCATGCTGATGATCAGTTAGAAACGTTTTTATTGGCATTGAAGCGCGGCAGTGGCCCGAAAGGCTTATCAGCAATGGCGGCAAGTGCTTCATTTAGCCAAGGTCGCTTATTAAGACCCTTATTAACCGTGACTCGTCAAGTAATCGAAGAGTTTGCACTGTCTCAGCAGTTACAATGGGTTGAAGATGAAAGTAATACCGATACCCGCTATGAGCGTAACTTTTTACGTCATCAAGTGGCTCCAGTATTAACTCAACGTTGGCCTTTTATTCATCAAGCGGTGCAACGGAGTGCTGAATTATGTGCAGAGCAAGAAAGTGTTATTGAGCAACTGTTAGCGGAAAAATTGAGAGCGTTGATCAATAGTCATGGCGGATTATCCATTACCGGTTTACAAGACGCTAGTGCAGTTATTCGTTGGCAATTAATTCGAGCTTGGTTAAAACAATTACACTGTCCGATGCCAAGTCGTCAGCATACTGAGATGATATGGTCACAAGTTGCGATGGCTGATGATGATGCTAATCCAGTCTTGAATCTTAACACCTACCATATTCGCCGTTTTCATGGCCATCTCTTTTGTATCAAACCTCTGGCTGATATTAGTCACTGGCAGCAATCAATGACAGTAGATACACCGCTAATTCTTCCTGATCAGCTTGGGAGTTTAACCCTAGTAACAGGTCAAAAGGGTAATATTCGTTTACCAGAAAATCAAAATGGCTGGCGAGTTATGTTTGACCCAACAGGGCTCAGCGCTTGCCCATTAGGGCGCGTAGGCTCACGTAAATTAAAGAAACTATTTCAAGAATACGGTATTCCAAGTTGGCAACGACGTAGGCTACCGATTGTCTTATACCAAGAGCGGGTGGCCGCTATCGCCGATTTATTTGTTGAGCGTGATTTCGCTGGTCAAGATGCGCGCTTGATATGGAATAAACAGGCTTAACAATAATGGATCCCTTGCTTACTGCGCGCCGTGTTTGCTCACTGCAATCAAATCATTGGCTTATAGCCAACACCCCTGCAGCTTCAAGTCGGAAGGGGATAGATATTTAGTTTGGGAATATATGGCATGACCATTTGTGGCGCGTGATCTCTCAACCTAGCTAACTTGCTGAGTATAGGTTGATTGTTCGCTATCGCTCACCGATAATAACCGGCAATAGTTGCGGTGATCCTAAACTGATGTTTGGATTACCCTAACCCTATTCTAATTATGAAACCGTGTAAGGGATGAACATGAAAAAAATTGAAGCCATCATCAAACCATTTAAGCTTGACGATGTCCGTGAGGCGCTGGCTGAAGTGGGCATTACAGGGATGACTGTCTCTGAGGTTAAAGGGTTTGGCCGTCAGAAGGGGCACACTGAGCTTTATCGTGGGGCAGAATACATGGTAGATTTTTTACCTAAGGTAAAGCTAGAAATTGTCGTTAGTGACGAAATGGTTGATCAATGTGTCGATTCGATTATTGAAACTGCGCAAACTGGAAAAATTGGTGATGGTAAAATTTTTGTTAGTGATGTGCAGCGTGTAATACGCATCCGTACCGGTGAAGAAGACGACGATGCCATATAGCCCCTTGTTAGGGGCTTTTTATTAGCAATCTCGCCGTAAACCCTCGCCCGATCCGAGGGCGGGGATATAAGGCGAAAGTGCGATAGCACTTTAAAATAGACAGTTGTTACTTGACGAGTATAATACTGTGTATTCATACAGGTTGATAATTTAAGTGTTAAGAGCAACAAAAGTACGAATTTATCCCACACAAGAACAATCTGAGTTTTTAATAGCTCAGTTTGGCGCTGTGCGTTTTGCGTATAACAAGGCTTTGCACTTAAAATCTCACATGTACCGCAAGCATGGTGTCACACTTA
>SLFB01000123.1 GCA_007124475.1 Vibrio sp.
AAAAACAAAGATTTAAATTAAAATAAAACAAAAAAATACACCTTAATAGCTTTTTTAAAACCAACCAAGAAAAAATAGCAAAAAATAAAGTCAAAAAACACATCATACCAGTTGTCAAATGATAGAGAATATCATCAACCAGTCATTCAATCATGAAAAAGCAGCAATTAACCTTAAAATGACAAACATCTGACAACACAGACAGAAACCAAAACAAAAACCATATGAAAACAAAAAATTAACAAAAATAATAGAATAAAAAACAAAGACTTAATTACATGTCGAACAAAATAATATCAAAATGTGTATTTATTAACAGGCTACAAATAGATAGTTTAAAGCACTAAAAAGACCAATAAATACGTGATAAAAGCATATATTTTAAAGTCTTTAGCAAGATGAGCTTGATAATGACTATAAAGCCAGCTATTCTCAATACATTGATGAAACAAACAGCAAAGGAGCAGTGTTATGATTTCTTCATCTCAAAAACAGGGATTGGTAATGATTGCCGTCATCGTAGGCTTAATGACACTGCCACTTCTTTACTAATTCACTGTTTTACATAAACAAAGCCCCGATGCTTACCAATAAGCATCGGGGCTTTGTTTATTCTCTCTATCTTTTCTATCTGCAGCGCCTAGTTCGGTGCGTGACACACACGCACGAGAAAAACCAACGGCAGTAAAAAGGGGACGCGATTATCGAAAGAAGTGAGAAAAATACTTGGCGACTTCATCCCAATGTAGATAATAAAAAGTCATCGCCGCCAGCGTCATCAATAACATCAACATCACCGCCGCACGCCATACAAAGCGTCCACTTCGTGGCTCAAGCTCTTTTTCACATTGAATACATGCCTTAATGAACCCGCGTTTATCCGGCAGCTGATAGCCATCTTGATGAACAACTTGATTACGCATTGTCGCGATATAGCGTAATTTCGCAACAATGTCATGAGGCAGTCGATCTTCACAGCTAGAAATCAGTTGATGTAACCCTTTCCCTTCGGCGTGATAATGCTGACGGAGTAATGTTTCCAATCTTCTCGTTCGTAATACAACTTGTTCTATCTCAGCCATGTAAGCCTCCCTGCATATCGACCAGCACCTTAACACTCTCTGACGGCCAACCGCTTACTTCATTTACTATTTAACCCGTTAGGTACAGCATCCATGACCACATTGGTACTAAGCCTAATACAATAAGGCATAAAGTGTGAGCCGTACCGAAAATCAATCACCCAAGATGCCAAGTGAATCACGCTCTCTAGCGTATTGATATCTTTATATCTTCTAACTTAGTTAATATAACAATCAACCTAGAAGTTGCAACCTAAGTCATGACGCCTTGCCAATGGCGAGCAACCTTTATTTTTGGAGCTGGCAATGTCCCTTTTATTGATTCTTACTGCTTCATTGATCACTTTACTAGGATTGGGCTTGTGGCTGTTCAGTCGTTTTTATCGGCAACATATCCAAGGTGAAAACGCACCAGAGCGCACAGCGCAAGTGACGGTGCTAGACAAACAAATCATCGTTATTGAGCATCCTTTACCCCATCAAGAGCAGCAAGAGTATTGGATTTATGTGCAAAAAGGGACGATTGGCCTCAAGCGTGAATTTCAAATAGACCCCCATTACTACCACGCTTTACAACCAGGTGATCAAGGCCTCTTAACTTACCAAGGGCGTAAGTTCTTACATTTTGCACTGCAAAAATAGGCGCATGACTATGGGCAAAGACGACCCATGAACGCTCATCGTTATTACCTATCGCAGTGATGCTTACAACCGACTTTCCCAACCTCATTACCCGCGATAATCTATTCACATACTTTGCTAAACAGCAAAAACAGCCATTATCAAGCAACGAGGTGAAGACATGACAACAACTCTTATCGGTTTAGACCATCAGCAAAGTCAACAACTGGCTCAAACACTCAATCACCTGTTGGCGAATTACCAAGTGCTGTATATGAACACTCGTGGTTATCACTGGAATATTAAAGGTAAAGCCTTTTTTGAATTACACGGTAAATTTGAAGAGATTTATACCGATCTACAAACCAAGATTGATGAACTAGCAGAACGCATCTTAACCTTAGGTGCACAACCGCTACACAGCTTTAGTCACTATTTACAAGCAACTGACATCCAAGAGCATATCAATGCCACCGATGCACAAACCTGCATGCAAGGATTAGTGAGTGGCTTTAGCACCTTGATAAGTCAACAACGTGCAATCTTAGCTATTGCTGCTGACATCGGTGATGAGGGAACTAGTGCGCAAATGGGTGACTATATTCGCGAACAAGAAAAACTCGTCTGGATGCTCAACGCTTGGCTGCAATAATCGTCCCTCTCTCATAATCCCCATGAGCATAAATAGACTATATGATTGGGGCGAACGAACGTAGCCAACACCCCTGCAGCTTCAAGTCGGAAGGGTATAACGTTTGAATCACCACCCTTTGACCGACGCCCATTCTCTCCCCAAAGACAAGGACGAATGAGCGTACGGTCTTTTTTCAGTGGCGAATAAGGATTGCAATTCTGGTCGGCTGACTTATGCTAGCTAAATCGGTCGCGCTAAAGCGTACCTCATTGGCTAACCATCAGATAAATTCATGTCAAATACCTATACCCAAGAAGCTCTCTTTCAGCAAACCATGCGTGAGAATATTGCCCCGTGGTGGCACTCTCGACAACAAGGCTATCACGTAACCCGTGACCATAAACAACTCTACTGGTGCTCGATGACCGCGCCTCAACACACAAAAGCCATTGTCGTCGTCAATGGACGAATTGAATCCGTGTCTAAATACCAAGAGCTGTTTTATGATTTATTCCAGCAGGGCTATGACATTTATTCTTTCGATCATCGAGGGCAAGGGTTATCAGACCGACTCACGGTTGACCCACAAATGGGCTATATCGAACACTTTGATGACTATGTCAAAGATATGAACGAGCTGATCATCAGTTTTCAACTAGCCCATTATCAACGGCGTTATCTACTGGCGCACTCAATGGGAGGGGCGATCACTTTACGCTATCTGCAAAGCCATCAAACACTGTCTTTTGACGCGGTTGCTTTAAGTGCCCCTATGCTGGGTATTCATATGTCTTGGCACTTACGGCCAATTGCGCTTTTGCTGACGCGCCTGCTCAGTCACTGTCAAACAATGCCAAATTATGCTCCTGGCTATGGGCCTTATCTCGCTAAGCCTTTTGTCGACAATCCACTAACCCATAGCGAAGTGCGCTACCAATGGTTTCGTGAACTTTATGAGCAGCATCCCGAACTCCAACTTGGCGGACCAAGCTCACGCTGGGTATGGCAAAGCCTGCTAGCAATCAAACATTGTTTTCAACACACCCAACGCCTCAAATTACCCTTATTACTACTGCAAGCCGGGCAAGATAGCGTGGTATGTAATCGAGCTCAAACTCGTTTTATGAACTTATTAGCCCAGCAACAGCGTCAATCGAGCATGGATATTATCGCCGGGGCACGACATGAGTTATTATTTGAAACTGACCGCTACCGAAATCTGGCGTTAGATAAGATCCTCGATTTTTTTGCCACGTCTCACCAATCAACAAAGACATCAATAGAGGAAAATGCGTGTCCCTAACTTTACCCTCTTTTTAAGCGTGGTTTTACACTACACTAAGCCTAAACGATTCGGCGTTTAAGGTCGGCAGAACATCCGTTATTAGCAAGCATCATTTCTTTTAGTAGTACAACGAGGGTTTATGACCACTGAACACACCATCCCCGTGCGCATTGTCGCCTCTGACCTTGATGGCACCTTATTAGCACCCAATCATCAACTTAGCGACTTCACCAAACAAACGTTACATCAGCTGCATCAACAAGGCTTTACCTTTGTCTTTGCCACCGGTCGTCATCATATTGATGTGGCAGGTATTCGGGAAATAGCCGGCATCCCAGCGTATATGATCACCGCTAACGGTGCGCGTGTGCATGATCTGCATGATCAGCCCATGTACAGTGCCAATGTACCCGCTGAGTTAGTGCAGGCGATCATTGATGTGGTCAAGCACGATGACAACATTTATGTTCATATTTATCGCGATAATGACTGGTTACTGAGTCGCGAAGATAAAGCTCTGAGTGACTTTCACGCCGATTCTGGCTTTACCTATCAAGTTTTTGATATCAATAACGCCCCCACTCAAGGAATCGCAAAACTGTTCTTTACTCATACTCAGCAAGATCATGAACAGCTCGCCAAATATGAGCACTTAATTAATCAACGCTTTGCAGGCCAACTCAGTGTGGCATTCTCTACCCCATGGTGTCTTGAAGTCATGGGGCCGGGAGTCTCAAAAGGAGAAGCATTACAAGCGGTGGCGCAATCATTGGGGCTCAGTCTCGAACACTGTATCGCGTTTGGTGATGGCATGAATGATGTGGAAATGCTATCAATGGCAGGACAAGGTTTGCTGATGGGCACAGCCCATGAAAAAGTATTTCGCGCTCTGCCACATAATACCGTTATTGGTAGCCATGCCGATGATGCGGTCGCGGTGTATTTACAGCAGCACTTACTCAATCAAGAAACTCGTTAACCGCGGTGACACCACAAAGACGAGACTCCCCATTTGGGGAGTCTATTGCGTTTATCCCACAGGGTGCATAGACGGGCGAGATGATAGGCGAAAACCACCCCAACCCTGCAGCGGCAAGCAGGAAGCGTAGCGTCATCCACCACGTGTAGGCGTCTCTCTAGTGAGTATGGCCTGCCATTCCCGTTCACTCAGTGGCATGATCGATAGACGGTTGCCTTTTTTGATCAAGGGTAAATCAACCAATTCAGGTAACAACTTAAGCTCAGATAAAGAAATTAAACGCTTCGTTTTACGTACAAAAGCAACATCCACCATCACCCAGCGCGGGGCTTCAGGATTAGACTTAGGGTCAAAATAGTCACTCGCGGGATCAAAAGCAAAATGATCAACATAGGCCTCACGCACCACTTCAGCTATACCAGCCACCCCGATATTTTTGCATGATGAATGATAAATCAATACCTTATCACCTTGTTTGACCTGATCTCGCAACCAATTCCTTGCCTGATAATTGCGAACCCCTTCCCAAGGCGAAACCTTTTGTGTTCGTAAACTGTCAATAGAGAAGCTATCCGGTTCAGTTTTGAACAGCCAATATGCCATAATAGTCACCTATCAAATTTTATTTTCTGTCATGAGGAAGAGACAACATGAAGCAGCTAACAAGATCAGCCGCCCTTATTGCGCTGCTTGCAATTCAAGCATGCTCATCACCACCCGCTGAGGTTACACCACCGGTGGCGATCACTCATGCCAGTCTTGATAGCCCGACCAGTATCAAAATGCAAACTTTTATCCTACGCGGTGAAGTGGTACTTAGCCCTGACAACCCCAGTTTTAGACCCTGTGATAGCCAACAGCAATATTGGTTAGACATGTCACCACAACTGCTTCAGCAAGCCAGATCCGTCACTCATACTCCTTTCCAGCCGCTGTATGGTGAGCTTATTGGCTATTTGGCTCCGCCCAGTGAAACGGGGTTTAACGGTGACTATGTGGCCAAGTTCGTCGTCGAGCAAATCAATCAACTCAGTACCAAATATCCTCAGCGTTGTCAGCACCCAGCAAACCCAACTCGAGCTTTTGGCACCGAGCCATTTTGGTCCATTCAATTCACCTCTCAAGGCTTAGAATTTCAACCTTTAGGCAGTGATAAGCAACACTTTATCATTGAACATAGTCAACTATCACCGCAACGACGCCACTATCATTTTGCTCAGGGCTCGTTACGTTTAGAGCGCGGCATCTGCAGTGACAATATGAGTGATAGTCTTTATGGCTGGCGATCGACCCTAACCATCACCGACACCACCTACCAAGGCTGTGCAACCTTGAGTAATCTCGATACCACCCAACCTTGGGTAGCATCCTATTTTACTCATAATCACCAACAACGAGATTTTTCGGTCAGCTTAGAGCTAAAGTCCGATCATAGCGCCATTACACGTTATCAATATTTCAATGGTGAACGGGAACTGGTGGAAAAAGGCTATTGGCAGCAGCTCAATCCTTCGCAAGTTCAAGTGGTGATGACGCACCACCAGCAACAGTATTTGCTGTCAGAAAGAATTTATACCCGCCAGGGTTTTCAGCTCCACGCGGATAAAGAAAAAATTGGTGGGCAAGTGTATCCAATTAGCGATGGGGGGCTGACCTTATCTAAAATGAAAACCAGTCAACGTGTAACATCGCCAAGCCCAGTGCGGGTCTTTAATCATACTCAACAAGCCATCGACTCTCGTAATGATTATGATGAAAAAGTCGATCAAGCGATTAGACGCTATTTTGCTATCCATAAAACCGAACCCGCTAACGTACATTATCGCTGGTTAAAGTTTGATTTAAACGGTAATCAAACTCCTGAGTTATTAGTCCAGCTAGACTGGTGCCATCAAGCTCAATGTACCTTATTAATCTTTGAACAGCATGCTGATGAGTGGCGGTTTAACAGCCGGATTAATCGTGTCGCCACGCCTTTTCAACTCGGCAAGCAGGCTCACTATGGTTGGCAAGATTTGATGTTACCGGTTCCGTCTGACCAACAGCAGTCAAGCGTTCACTATCAACGCTTAACCCACAATGGAATTAGCTATCCTGTCAACCTCAATCACGCCGCTCCAGCCGATGCTGGGCAAGTGAGTCAAATTACCCTATTTGCCGACGGCGCGGATCCGGCAACCGGAGTGAAGTTATAATGGCTTGCTTAGATTGTGGGCTACAATGGCAATGCCTGTGCGATCAGGTGCCATTATTAACCAGTGAAGTCATGCTATCTTTGCTGACTCATGAAAATGAATATCAGCGAGCAACCAATACTGGACGTTGGTTAGTCCGAGCATTGACCAACGCTCAAGATTTTCCATGGCAAAGAGGTCATATTCCTACTGGGCTACTCGAACGCCTCAATGACCCACGCTATTATTCACTGTTAGTGTACCCTAGCGAAGACAGCCTTGCCCTTGAAGAGGTGCTGCCTGTTATTACGCAAAACCATCAACAACCCCACTTCATCATTCTCGATGGCACTTGGCAAGAAGCGAAAAAGATATGGCGTAAAAGCCCTTGGTTAAACATGCCACAGGTGCATTTAAGTGGCCAGTATCTCTCTAACTATCAATTAAGGCGTAACCAACAAACTGGGCATTTATGCACTCTTGAAGTGGGCAGCGAGCTCATCAAACAGACTGGCGCACCAGCGCAAGCCACAGCATTAACCCACTTTTTAACCACCTTTAGTCACACCTTACAGGCAGACAAAAGCGGCCACCGCTTACGCTAACTGAAAGTGGCGTAAGCGCTGTGGTTGTCCGAGATAAAAACCTTGTAAGTAGTCAACGCCCATATCCTCACTGATTTGGCACACCGCTTGATTATGCACAAACTCAGCCACCGTGGTTGCGTTTAATACTTGGCATAATTTAATTAATTGCTGAGCAATTTTACGCTGCTTAATGTCTTTGTCGATGTTACAAATTAAACTACCGTCTAGCTTGATTACCTGAGGCTCTAGCTTAATGATTTCATCAATGTTTGAATAACCACTTCCAAAATCATCAACAATAATTCTGACCCCAAGACGCTTAAAATGCTCGCACACTTCAATCATTTTTCCATAATCTTTAATCTGCTCATTTTCTAGCACTTCTAAGCCCACTCGCGATGGATCAGCAAGGGATTTTACGGCCTGTTCAAGACGCAATAAGGTTCGCTCACTCATTAAATCTTGCGGGGAAAGATTAATAGAAAACGCTTCATGACGATCACGCATGATATCAAAGGTACGCGCTATCATTTGACGACTCAGTCGAGTGTAAAGATGGCTCCCCTCTATAATCGGTAGAAAACGCCCTGGTAAAATAATTTCACCCTCATCTTCGATCCTGACCAAGCATTCATAAGAAGCCAATTGATGGGTATGGGCATGGACAATGGGTTGACCGTAAACCAGTACCTTGTTATCCAATACCGCTCGGCTGACACAAGATAACCAACCCAAGCGTTTTTGGCGCAATTCATCTTGAGCTCGTAAACGCGTGGCACTACAAAAATGTCGATTACGTTGAAAAGCATGGCGCCGAGCTTCAATGGCGCGCAGCAGTAAATCATCGGCATCTTCCACTGGAAACTCTTTACGACTGACTAAGCCGGCACACAAAGAAACTGAGACATAATCC
The DNA here is from genome assembly GCA_007124475.1 of Vibrio sp. Taxonomy (GTDB): domain Bacteria; phylum Pseudomonadota; class Gammaproteobacteria; order Enterobacterales; family Vibrionaceae; genus Vibrio. The sequence goes on from SLFB01000123.1 coordinate 8,276, forward strand.
ACTTCAGGCAAACCATAAGGCTCGAAATTCACATGTTCAAGTTGCTCGGCAAATTGCGAGAATAAGTCATGTATTTCTTCTTCATCACGTTCAGCAGTAAACACCGCGGCCCATTCACCCACACCGATCGCATAGAGCATACTCTGTGATGGTCCATATTGCGCTAAATAAGCTTGAAAATGTCCGGTAAGGTCGACCAGTAATCGATCGCCAACGTGATAACCGTATTTTTCATTAATCTGATGAAAATTGGTTAATTTCAACGCCAAAAGATGCTCACCCACCACCATACGAGACAATTGTTCACGCAGAACAACTCGATTCGGTAAGCCGGTGCGCCGGTCGACGCGATAACTGGCTGTGAGCATAGAGGCTTGTTGTTGGATCTTCTGACTTAAATCACGATTGCTTTCGTCCAAATCATCCAATGCGTTACGAATGAGGGTAAATAAAGGCGCGATTTCATCCTGTTTATGCGGCTTGGAGTCGGTAACAGTAGCAAGCAAACGCTTTGGAGCACCTTCGCGCAGCGCAAAATACGTCATACTGTGGTGCAACATACGCTGTGACTGACCATCATGCCATAGCTCGCCAGAAAAGTAGCCACCATTGGTACTCGCGAGCGCTTGTAACGGCAACAACTCTTGGTTATCGGCAATAAAAGCCAAGCGGGATGTGCAGCTATACACAAAAATATGTTCCGCTTGAAATAAACGTAACTGCTCAGCACCTATGGCTATCTGCTCTAAGGTTAACGAGGGATGATCAAAACTAAAACGGACTTCATCACCCACTTGTAATGGCGCATCGAAGACCAATCCACCATCCTGTTCAGCCTGCGGCAGATACACATCTTGTAACGCCGTCTCCCCTTTTAATAATGGGAAGTTACGCAACATATCCAAAGGAACAACTTGGCCATTAGCTAAGTAATGATTATATAAGTCACGAATGGGCTTATCATCTAAACGTAACACGACGGAACCTTTGACCGCGGTTACGCGAAATGCCCGCCCGACTGGATTCCATTCGGTATAGGCCCCCGTTTGTACCTCAAGTTGCTCACCATGCAAGGCAACACTCACCATCGCCTGATGATAAATCTGCCGTCCGAGTAAGACCCACTCACCGTGTGCTGTCTCTGTGGCTAAGCCTCCGGCAACCGTCACCCCTGGAGCAAACGTATTTAGCGCTCGAAAACGAGATAATTCATCATGGGTATTTTGATTGGTAAAACAAATCATTGCCCGAGTCTTATCGTTTAAAGCCAATCTATCCACTAAAGCTTGAGTGTCATTGGAGCCAGATGACGAAATCGCTTGGGCTGAGCCAGTCAAGCAAGTGCTACCAAATTGACTGACGATCAGCAGCGTACCCTGTTGATGTAATTGCCCTCGATGAATGAGAGGCTGAGCGCTACAGCCAATAACCTTGGCATGGGGGTACCAGCTTAATAACTGATCGACCAATAGTTGGATGCTTTCCACCGATTCACTAGACATAACTTGAATCAATAGCGCCTTAGCAGCCACTAACTGGCGCTCCTGCGTTAGCGTATTGAAATCGGCTTGGGTTGGCAAAAAGAATGATTGTGTGAACATGGTCTCGTTAACTCAGACTGCAAAAACAATGTGTATCATTTGTGCAACTACGTTAATGATTAACCGTAAAGAAGACAATGTTTATTCAATATATCAGGCAATTAAGTTGCTCTAGGCTGTAAATTTCCACATCCGGCAATACCTTTGCACGATCATTTTCACGCAAAGTGCGGTTTCCATCATTGTACCAACAAGACTGAAAACCATTATTTTTCGCCCCTTGTACATCAGTAACCAGGTGATCGCCAACATGTAAGATTTCGCTAGCTGGAATGGCTAAGAAATCACGCGCTTTCGCAAACAGATCAGGATAAGGTTTTGCGCGACCATCCGGGCCAGCTTTCAATACACACTGAAAATAACGACCTAGACCAATTTTTTCCACATCAACATTACCATTGGTAATCGCCACCAGTGGGATCTGTTGCGCTAGCTGGCCTAATACCTGATGGGTTAATGGCGGAATGTCCACCAAGTTACGTAAACGCAAGACTTCAGTGATTGTCTCTGTCGCCACTTGCTCAGCCGCTTGAGGACGATAACCCAATAACAGTAACCCTTGGCGGATCTGCTCAAAACGCCATTGAGTCACATCGTGCTTGACTAATGGCTGGTCTACGACCACTTGTCGTTTAATATTAGCCCACCAAGCTAGCGGCTGGCTTGCCGTGAGTGGATGACGCTGGTGTAACCATAGTGTGACCTGTTGTTCTAAATGAGCGATGACTGGATGGTTATCATACAAGGTATCATCGAGATCAAAACTCATCGCTCGAATTGGACCCAACTGACGATAAAAACGCATGATTACTCCTTGGATTTCTTTTTAGCTCTGGGATGGGCTTGGTCATAAACCTGAGCAAGGTGTTGAAAGTCTAAATGGGTGTAAATTTGCGTGGTCGAAATATTCTCGTGACCTAAAAGTTCTTGCACCGCTCGTAGGTTATTACTCGATTCCAAAATATGGGTGGCGAAAGAATGGCGCAATTTATGTGGGCTAATATGGCTAGCAACCGCTTGTTTTTGTCCCCACTCTGCCATCCGTTTTTGTACGCTACGATGAGAGATTCGACCACCTAACTGAGAAATAAATAAGGCGGGCTCTTCCCCTTTCAACAATAGACTACGTACTTTCAGCCATTTACCTACCCACTCTTTCGCTTGACCAGCAAACGGAACCTTGCGCTCTTTATCCCCTTTACCAATCACTCGAATTTCACCACGACTAAAGCTGATATCTTTTACATTAATGGCCACCAGCTCAGCCAAGCGCAAACCCGCACCATACATCAACTCCATAATAGCCCGATCACGAATGGTCAATGGATCGTCACCTTGCACATCCAACAACTGCGCCATTTCATCAACATCAATATTTTTCGGCAATGCGCGCTGCTTTCTTGGCGCGGAAACGCCTTTAGCCGGATTCGCGCTTAACTCACCACGTAAAATAAGAAAATCAAAAAAACTACGCAAAGCCGATAAGCGTGTCGCCAGGCTACTGGGCTTCATACCATCACGCATGCCTTTGCTGGCTAACTGTCGAACCCACGCAGCATCCACCTCTTGCCAATGCTTCACCCCTAAATAATGGAGATGGCTAGCCATAGAGTGCAACTGCTGTTGATAGTTACGTTGGGTGTGTAAACTTAACCCTTTTTCACTACGTAAATATTCATAAAACCTTTGCAGTGGTTTAGCTAAATGACTCGGTAATGGCACAACGGCATCAGTCATGATGGTCACTGCCTTGCCAAGGTAATACCGACATTAAATGGGTCAATAATAACGCTAAATGACGAAGAAATAGCGTATCCATACAAGGCTGAAAATGACCGCCATCCGAACTTGAAAAAGCCAACATTCCCGCCCCTTCAGCCGTCTCTAACGGTAACACCACATAAGACCCCATCTCTGGAGCTCGACACTGAGTGCCAAACAATAACTGTCGATCCGCTTGTCGTAACCGCCCCAAATAAGCACTCTTGCCATTGAGAT